>DAOVRE010000197.1 GCA_030628305.1 Candidatus Heimdallarchaeota archaeon
AAAGTCCAAGAATCACAGATAATTCAAGAATTTCTGGATTTTATCATGATTAATGATGAAAAGTACAATGTATCTCATCAATATACAAAAATTGATTATGTTTCTACAGGATATTTAAATTGGGATTTTTTAGAACTCATTACAATTATTGAACAAGAATTCCAATTTTTTAAAACAGCAGAAAAAATTCTTTCTAATGATGCTCAGAATGAATTACTGGAATTATATGGATTAGAGAAGAAAGACGATTATAATAAGAGAATTGAGAAATTAACTAACAGTGTAAAAATGAAAATACAATCTGGGAATTTTATACAAAAGTATCCAGAAATAGAAATACTGTTTAGTATTGTGGTAGGCATATATTTGAAGCATTTTAATAAAGAAGGAAGAAGGTTTGAAAAAAAACAACAAGAAGAAACTGTAAGAGATATTCTGAGGACACTGGTTCAATTTTATGAAAATCTAAAACAAAGAGTGGATGTAAAGGATGAAACAAGTGTAATTGCAAGGAAATTGATAATCTTTATCTCAATGTTGGATGATTTAACTTTTTGTTATGATTTAGGAGATACGCTAAGTGAAAGAGAATATGGGGAATGTGAACACATAGTAAATGAAAGAATAATAAGAGCAGTAATGTTAGATGAGATATATAGGAAAAAGAAAAAACAACAAGCAGATAAGAAGAAACTGAGAAATATTTGTAGGGAAATAATAGCAGATTTAAGAAGAGCAAAATACTTGCAGTGGGTATTGGATTATAACAAAGTGGAACCAATATTAGACACACTTATAGGAAAAATAAGAATGTATATTGAAGAAGAAGTAGATTTACCATACGAGAAAATAATAAAAGAAACAAAAGAAAGTTTTCCGAATGTTTATCTTAGGGGAGAGGAAAGAGAAGAGGAAAAGAAGAGAGGATTTCTAGAGAAAATAGAAAAATTAGAAGAATATCTAAAAAAGCATAACAAAGTAAAACATGAATAAATTAAATAATATCTTCTTCAGCAACCATGAGACGAGTGAGGTCGATAAAGGCTTTTTCAGTGTTAGTACCATCTTTAGCAGAAGTAAACATGAATTCAGATTTAGGAGTATCCTGAACAAGTTGTTTTAAGTGGTCTTCAGAAACAACTTGATCCTTAAGATCACATTTATTGGCTAGAAAAATGACAGGTTTATCGCCAACTTCGTTACTGAAAGAAGCAATCCAAGAAGAAAGATTCTTGAAAGAATCAAGGTTGGAAGCATCACAAATAGCTAAAGCACCTTTGCTACCAAAGAAATATTTGCTACGAATTTGACGGAAAACCTCCTGACCGCCTACGTCCCAGATCGCTAGTGTCACATTGTAAGAAAGGTAATCAACTACTTTTTTCATTATTGTTGTACCTAAAGTAATCTTGTAAGAGGGATCAAACATATTAGATACGAATCTTCGAACAAGGGAGGTTTTACCCACTCTCGCGTCACCAATAAGAACAATTTTGTTAGTAAGATATGTTTTCTTTGACACTTAGCTCACTACTCCCAAGATTCTGTTGTTGCTGATAATTGTTTCTATGGAGACAATGATACTATTGTACCATTAAACAAAAAAAGAAATTTTGGGATTTAAATAAGCAAAACAAAATAAAGTAATGAAGAAAATGGCGCAAGATGTATGGAGAACAGAAGTGATAGAAACAAATCCAACACCTGCTCTTCAGCAACTGTGTCATCAAACAAAGAACCTCTACAATCGGGCAATGTTTCTGTTCAAACAAAATTATTGTCAAACGAAGCAATATTTGTCGTATCAGCAACTAGATCGTAAGCTGAAGACGGAAAAATGCTACAAAAACCTTCCAGCTCAAACAGCTCAACACACCCTCAAAATACTTACCAGAAATTGGAAGAGTTTTCAGCAAGCAAGGATAGAATACAAAAATAATCCAAAAATGTTTATCGGAAAACCTCGTACTCCCAAGTACAAAGCCAAGAAGGGCCAACAAGTAGCAATTTTCACGAATCAGCAAGCTAGAATAATAGGTAGAAAGCTAGTTCTCCCGAAGAAAATAGCATTTTCTACGAAAACTCGACTTTCAGAAACTGTCAAACTCAAAGAAGTCAGAATTATTCCTCGAGGGAGAGGATATACGGTGGAGATTGTCTATAGTAAGCTTATTCCCGATACTGAGGTGAATGGAAATAATTTAGGAGCGATAGATCTAGGATTAACCAACCTCATCACTTATGTAGACAACATTGGCAGCAGACCAATTGTTGTCAAGGATGAGGGTAAAGGTATCAAATCCATCATCCAGTTCTATCTGAAAGAAGTCAAAAAAATACAGCAAAAGTATGCATTTCAGCAACATTCAGCATTACAAAATTATAATCAGCTAAGTTATGGACCACGGTTTTACCAGTTATGTGAAACTAAGCGTAGAAAAGTGAGAAACTGGATTCATCAGATGAGTAAACAGTTCGTTAAATACTGGGTAGAAAATAATATACAACGAGTGTTTATCGGGTATAATCCCCGATGGAAACAACAGATACGATTACGAAAGAAAACGACTCAGATATTTGTTATCATCCCTTTTGACAAAATCATACATAGTCTCAAGTATAAAGCAGAGGAAAAAGGAATTAGTGTTGAGATGATTGAAGAGAACTACACTTCCAAATGCAGTTTTCTTGATAATGAATATTCAAGAAAAAGAACAAAGTATAAGGGAAGACGAGTTAAGCGAGGTTTATTCAAGTCTGCCCACGGTATACTCATTAACGCTGATGTGAATGGAGCATATAATATCCTAATGAAAGGCAATCCGCAAGCACTTCCACATAGAAGTGTGGGCGGGGTAGGAGGATATGTGATTTATCCACTTAGATGGAGCTTTGAGCAATGACAATCTAAGGAAAAGATTTAACGGTAAAGCGGAAAAATCTAATCATGGAGACATCTAGATAATTAACTCATTTTTATAGAAAACAGCTGATCCATATCCTACTACTTGACTCCTATCTCCAGAAACGTCTCCAGATGTAGCATAATTAAGTAGTTTGCACTTTTCCCTACCAGTTTGTTTAGCTGCTTCAATAGTAGCTGCTATTGGGCCAATTCCACACATTGAAACACCATCTTGATACTTTATTTTATACATGGTTTTAGGGTCCATGTTTTCAATTGCTTTAAGCACACGCGCGTCTTTCTCCTTAGCTGAATCATGGCTTTCAAAATGAGTAAAATCACTACTAGCTATTACGATTATATTTTCATCATTAATTATCTTTCCAATAGTTTCCCCAAGTAGCATACTCGAGTCATAACCTTGGTTCAACATTGCAATTGGAACAAGAGCTGGTGGGTCATCATATAGATATTGAATAAAAGGTAATTGAACCTCAATAGAATGTTCTCCATCATGAGATGAATCATTTTTTTTGACTAAACTGCAAATGTCAATTAATTTATCTACAAATTCCTGATTTATTTTCATTGTTCCTAGTGGAGTTTCCCATCCTTCTGCTTTATCTGGAACAGCAATGTCAGAACCCATACCTGTATGATTAGGTCCTAAGATTACAATTGTATCAGGTTTCTTATATTTACACATCTCCAGAAAGCTTGAAGCTGCAACTGGACCACTATACATATGACCAGCATGTGGAACAAGAAAGAAAGGTGAGGTTTCTTCTGATTCTGCAATTCCTTTAGGAAGTTTTCCTGGTCCCAAGGAATCCATAAAACAGGCTTCAACTGATTTAACCAGGGTATCTGGATTGCTTTTATAAAATGAACCTGCATAAACTGCTCTACGTATCATTATGCTTAGATAGGATTTTGAAATAAAAAGTTATCCCCGTTTAAGACAGAATTTGGTAATCTATTTGCATATCGTCCAACAGCTTGGCATAGTCTTCTCCCTCGTTGGAAGAAAGCGGGATACTGTTGATTTGTTTGATTCGGATTATTCTTTTCCCTTCTTCTTTTGTTTTATTGAAGAATTCCTGAATTGCACTGAAAATGAACATTAATGTATGGGTATCATTGAATTCGGGTAAAATCTCAATGTTGTTAATAAAATCTATTTTTTCTACCTTTTTGAAATGTAGCAGAGCAATGGGTTCCCCATTTTTGAGGATTATTTCACCATAATCAGAAGGAACAGAACGAGAGTATAGAGAACGAAGTTTAAATCGTTTCAGAAGATAATTTCTATAAACTATTAACATAGGGTCATTTCGAGGAAGGTAAATTAACTCTACACTGTCTTCTTGGATCAAATTATCGTCCTTCTGGTAGATA
>DAOVRE010000081.1 GCA_030628305.1 Candidatus Heimdallarchaeota archaeon
AAAAACATTTGGAATACTTAATACTTTGAATTTAGATGGGACTCCTCATACAACAGGAATTCTATATGCAGTTTCAAAACCTGATGCTGAATTTGCTTTATATCTTCTAACTTCAAAGAAATATAAGAAAATAAGAAACATCAAGAATAATCCGAAAATATCTTTCATTATTCCTTTTCCGCATCATCACTTACGTTTTGTCCCTTCAGGTACAATTACATTGAATGGTATTGCTAAATTAGTCCCATTAAATTCAAGGGATATAATTGAAATTTTTTTTGAGAAGAGAATTCTGAAATTGATAATTGCAGATATTAATTTTAAGAAAAATGAAGAACTTGTTTTCATTAAAATAGAACCCGATCCTAAGATTTCATGTTTTGGAGTTGGTTTTAGTATCTGGAAGCTGCGAGGTTCTCATACTGAAGGTAGATATTTTGTTACTATCCCTCCTGAGAAGTGAATGTGAGAGAATAATTAGTTCAAAAAGTGCAGGAAAACTTGTCCAAACTGCAGTACTAAAATTGAAAAAAATAAGTGTTGCTGACACAAACAACTATATCTGTTCAAACTGTCAAAAGTTTGAATAATTGTATTCTTAAGCTTGTTTTGGTTTATTATATCCCATTTTATCAATTATTGTGTGCAAATAAGAATAAATCATTTGTTTGTCTTTTAACGAAATGTTATACTTATGTCTTTCATAGTCTTTCTCACTTGTAAGATATTCTTCAATTTCAGGTAAAGCTTCTTCAAAACCTTCGAGATTAAGTTTATCATAAATCTGCTTTATGAAAGTTATAGGATCAGCTATGAAATCTTCATATTTGATTTCAACTAAATTATGTTTTGGAACTAGTTTTTTGTCTTTGTAATATTTCTCATAGATATCTCTATAAGAATTGAGAATAAACTTATTTAGATCTGGATACCCTTTTTGTAATCTAAGGAGTTTACCTGTTCTTTCATGCAATCGTTTTGTTGAAAAGAATACCTCATATGGGTCTCTATAAATATGAACAAATTTGGCGTTGGGATAAAGATCTATAAGAAGGTCAACTTTTGCTGTATCAAATGGACTTTTCAGAATTAGTAATTTGTTCCCTTTTTTCATATAAAGTTTTTTGATAACATAGTCTGTATAAAATTTGATTTTGTTTATTTGATTCTGAGATAAGCCTTTAAATAAAGCATATCGACCGTAGACCTCAACATTCAAAGGGAAATAACCCCCCAAGAATGGAGACATTGAACACAGATTGGCAATTGCAATCTCATGTTCATGTGGTGAATCTACACCAAATTTAACATCATCTTGAGGTCTAGTTTCTGGTAAAAACAAACCAAGTAGCCATTTCATCAGTTTTTCAAAATACAGAAAATGATTGGAGAAGATTGATTCGAACACAGTCATACAATTATGATTGGGGTTTCGAATAAGTAATTCTTGGAGAAAGGTTGTTCCATTTCTCCAGTGACCTAGAATGAAGAGCGGATCTTTTTCTAATTTTATATTCTTTACTTTACGATTGAAAAGCAAAGCTTCTATCCAACCAAAAGGAGTGAAAAATACTACAAGTAGAGTGATAAAGAAAATTTGTGGTATTCTTTTTAGAGATAGGTTAAACTGATTCTCAATCAATAACCTCATCCATGTTCTAAAGTTTGCACCAACAGCAAACATTGTAATTACAACCAAATACTAAGTTACTTTCTAAACCTTATTAAATTTTAGATGAACGCTTTTTCATATTTCATCTTTTCGAAAATATTTTGCCATCGTGTGAAAATTCTTTTCTTTTCTTCAGGTGGAATGTTGTATTTGCTAGGAGTGTAGCCCTTATTTTTTTCAATATAATTCTCAATATATGGCTTAGCTTCATTAAATCTTGGTAGTGATAAAGAATCATATATTTTTTCCATTTCATCTACCGGATTTGCTATGAATTCTTCATATCTAATTTCGATGAAATTTTCTTTAGGTATTAAATCTACTTCTTTGTAGAACTTAGTATACATTCCTTCATATATCTCAAGAACAAATTTATCCAGATCTGGATATCCCTCTTGAAGCTGAAAAATAGGAACTAATTTCTGGTGCATTCTTTTTGTTGAGTAGTAAACTTCGTAGGGATTACGAGTAATATGAATATATTTCGCGTCTGGAAACAGCTCTAACAGGAATCCAACCCGAGCAGTATCAACAGGACTTTTTAGAACTAATCTTTTGTATTTTTTCTTAACTATCAATTTTTTCATCAAGTATCTAAAACTACTTTTTATTTTCCCAATTTGTTTTTCAGATAATCCCTCAAGAGTAACATACTTGTTGTAAGCATCCTGGTTATTAGGAAAATATGCTCCGGAATAGGGTGACATAGAGCTTAGGTTAGCGATTGCAAAATCATGTTCACTAGGTAAATCAGAAGTAATTTTCAAGTCATCTTGAGGTCTTGTTTCGGGAAGAAAAAGATTAAGAAACCATCTTAAAAACGAAGAAGAATAGAGAAAGTGATTAGGAAATACACTCTCAAAAAGTGCCATGAATTCATAGTCAGGATTACAGTTAAAGAGTTCATGTAGAAATGTTGTTCCTTGACGCCAATGTCCAAGTATGAATATTGGCTGATGTTTCAGTTCAACTTCACCTAGTTTTCTCCAAACAAGCAATCTTTCAATTATGGCTAGAGGTGTAAAAAGTATAATTATAAAAGTTATTACAAAAACATGAGGAAGTTTTTTCCAAGAAATATCTAGTTTATTCTCAAACAACAATTTCAACCAAATAAATATGTTAGTCCCAACTGCAAAGATTTGAATAACCTCCTATACAGATGAATATTTGAAATTTCTATATTATGAAAAGTTGTGTGAAACGAAACATTTGCTGAGATGAATCTCAGATTTCATCAAATAAAATACTAAACAAATAAAGAAAAGACCTATGAAATTGTGTGTAAATAATTTCTGGTCATTGTACTTAAATTAGGTGGATTAACTTAACGTTTTTTCTAGGTCCATTTCATTCTATCATATTCTTTATTTCGAAGTTCTTGAAATGTTTTCTGACAATTGAAGACATTTCTTTCATGAATTATAATAATTAATTAAACCCTTAAGATTTTGGCATGAATGGTTGAATATATTTGTCGCTACTCTCTTTGGTAGTAGTTGTGAGAAAGATTTATTATTATTGTTACTACTGTCAATGGTAGTAGTAATCGTTTAGTTTACTACTTGAAGGTGATAAATTGGCTATTGAAAGTGAGTATGTAATTGAAACTCAAGATCTTGTTAAAATATACAAAACAGGTAAAGTTAAGGCAGTTGATGGTCTAAATCTTAAAATCAAAAAAGGAGAAATATATGCTTTAATTGGTGCAAATGGTAGTGGAAAAACTACTTCTCTAAATATGATTTCTGGGGCACTCTTTCCTACTTCAGGGAATATTCGCGTTCTCGGGTATAATGTACCCAAACATCGAAGAATAATCTCAAATTACATTGGAATAGCTCCACAAGATTACTCCATATTCTATGATTTAAGTCTAGAAGAGAATGTTAGGTTTTTCTCTAGAATTTATGGTATGACCAAAGCTGAATTTGAACCTCGTTTTAACGAACTTCTTAATATTTTAAGATTAGAAGAGAAAAGAAAAGCTCTTGCAAAGAATCTGTCCGGTGGTATGAAAAGAAGAACTAGTATCGCTTGTGCATTAATTCACAATCCAAGAATCGTTTTCTTTGATGAAGCAACAGTAGGTATAGATCCAGTTCTTAGAACTTTTTTCTGGAAGTATTTTCATTCCCTAAAAGAAGACGGGATAACTTTAGTTATTACATCCCATGTAATGGATGAAGCTGAAAGAGCAGATAGGATTGGTTTAATGCGAGGAGGTAAGCTCATTGCAGAAGGTACCCCATCAGAATTGAGGAATAAACATAATGCTGATAGTATTGAAGAGATATTCATCAAACTTAGTGAAGGAGTGATTATCGATGAGTAAGAAGGATGTTGATCTGAAACCGAAGAATCTAAACTTTTCTCTCAGAAGAACAATGGCAATAGCTTTTCGGACTATGAATCAATTTCGAAGAGATAGGAGAACTATCGCTCTTATGTCAATCGTTCCCATTGTAATTATGCTAATTTTCGGTTTAGCATTCAGTGGGGAAGTTAGAAATGTGCCTGTCATTATTGATAACCAAGATGTGTTATATACTAATCCATTTCCTCCAATTAGTTTGCATCTAGGACCAAATATAACAGATAATTTGGTTGCTGATGATGGAGTAGATGTGACTTTTGGAAATTATGATCAAGGAATCGATTCTGTTGAACTAGGAGATGTTTATGCAGCTGTACTTATTCCAGCTAACTTCTCTGAACTTGTGGTTCGAATGTTAACAGGAGAGAATGTTACAATTCAACTTTATGTCTACATTGATGCAACGAAACCTACAATCAGAGCAAGCGTCATGAGTACAATATATGATGCACTCGACAGTGCTGTTGGAGACAGAGGTATAAAACTTGTTCAGATTCTTGCTCATGATGGAGCTGAATTTACTGGTCTAGATGTCGGTATTCCATCTGTAATAGCATTTGTTATTATTTTCCTCTTAGTGATCGTGGGTACAATTACTGTTACAAGAGAAAAAATACAAGGAACACAAGATAGGTTGTATTCTACACCACTTCGATCCTCAGAACGTCTATTAGGCTATGTTATTGGTTTGTTACTAATTGCAATATTGATGATTTCACTAACACTCATATTTGGTGTACTTGTGTTTGGAGTGAAAGTGCATGGGAATGTGTTTCTTTTAATCTTTGCAGCTTTGATTTTTGGAATAGCTCATGTTTTTCTTGCTGTATTTCTATCAAATTTCGCTCAGAACGAATTGCAGGCAATACAATTTGCTCCATTGACAGCTCTTCCAAGCATGGCTCTCGGTGGGATGTTGGTTCCTATAGTCAGTCTCCCAGTATGGTTACAACCTTTATCTTATGTAGTTCCTTTAACATATGGTATCAATCTATTTGAAGGTATCATGCTTAAAGGATGGGGATTCAAAGAACTATGGGTAGATTTTACTGTTGTAGCTGGAATGTGTTTACTATTCTTCATACTTGCGGTTGTAACTGTAAGGAACAGAATGAGAGATTAGGTGTGAAAAATGAAAGGGACCAAACCTATCTCTTTTTCTAAAGAAGAAGCAATTAATGCACTGACAAGTCTTGGTTTAACACTTGGAGAAGCTAAGACATATACAGCTTTAGTTGGAATAGGACCTACATACGCTTCAACAATTGCTCGATTAGCAAAAGTTCCACAACCCAAAGTCTATGGTCATCTAGAAAATCTCATTCAACGAACTTTCGTTACTAGACAAGCAAAGGAAGGAGTACCAGATACTTTTACAGCTGTTCCATATGAGCTAGTAATTGAGTCTCTCGAAGAAGAAGTTACGGAAAAAATCAAAGCTGCAACCAAGTATTTTGAGGGTGTAAAAGATCTGCAAAAAACCAGAGAAGTTGAAGACCTGTTTTCTTATTTCGAAGGAGATAAAGCAGTTTTTGCTGGTTTAAAAACTGTGATTGGTAAAATTGAGAAAAATGTTATTCTTATAGTGACCAACACTGTTCATGAGAAAACACTTTCAGAACTACTAAAAGATAGAAAGAAAACAAATCCGAAAATTAAGATTCTTCATCTCGATGTGAAAGAAAATGTGTTTATGAGAGCTCCTCCCTTTAAACGCTTGGTTAAATCAGATGGGTTTAAAGGATTGATGTCGAATAGACCTTCTATTCTTTATGTTGATGTAGACTTTGAGAATATGTCCTGTTCATCGATGAATATGATTCTTCCTCAAATAGATGAATTTGGTACAGCTCTTATTAACATAAAACATCCAATCGCTTTACATTTTCAAATTCAACTTGTCTCAAGTCTCTTAGAATCATTCGAAACAATAGGTATGAGTATTAAAGAGCTCTAATCGAGATACAGCTATAAATCCCTTTTTTTTTCTTTATTTAATGTCTCATAAAGAAGCTAGTAAGCTAACTGGTTCTGAAGTAATAGTAGAGTATCTGATAAAAGGAGGTATTCCGTATATTTTTGGTATTAACGGTTGGGCAGTTATGAACCATCAGTAGTAACGCCACAAATAATTTTTGGGCTTAAATCTCTTATGTCACTCATTCCTGCAAGTGCACTAATTATAGGAATAGTTATCCTGTTGTTCTATCCACTAAATAGAAAAGAAGTGAGTAAATTACAAGAAAAATTAAAAACGTAAGGAAAAATCCTTACATATCTTTGTTATTAACTAATATTGTTTGGTTTTTAAGCCTTGAATATATTCTGCTGCACTAAGAGCTGCAATTGTGCCTAAACCTGTTGATGTAGTAATCTGCCTCATAAGTGGATTAACTATTTTGTTTGTCACATCACCAGCAGAAAACACTCCAGCAATGTTTGTGAGACAGCCATCATCAATCTTGATTAAACCATCTTCGATTTCACATCCTAGAGATTCTGCTAGTTCGATGTTTGGGATAGCTCCAATTTCAGCGAAAATACCATCAACTTTCAGAGAAGTTCCATCACTAAAGAGAACTTCTTCTACTGTGTTAGTACCTTTAATTTCAGAGACTTGCTTTTTGTAAAGAATAGCTATATTACTACGTTCTTTTGCTCTGTCAATATAGATTTTT
>DAOVRE010000014.1 GCA_030628305.1 Candidatus Heimdallarchaeota archaeon
ATTAAATGATTTCACTTCTCAAAAGAAACCAATCATTGTAATAGATCATCATGTAGAGGTAGAGCAACCAGATGAGATTACTCACTCAATAGTCAATGCTGAGACATCAATCGCTGAAATAATTGGAAAAATATATGAAAAGTTGGGAATAGCATTAGAACCTAAAATCGCTACATTTCTGCTTACAGGCATTCTTTTTGATACTCGAAGATTTATCTATAGAACAACATCAACTTTCGATACTGTTCAATTTTTAATACAAAGTGGAGGCAATTATGAGAAAGCACTCTCTATTTTACAAATAGAACCAAGTGTTTCAGAGAAAATTGCTAGATTAAAAGGAGCAACAAGAACAATAATTCATAAAGAAGGAACTGACATTTATGCTTTTACTCATATTAGTTCTTATGAATCATCGTTAGCACGAGCATTAATTGGATTAGGAGCTAGCTTTTCGGTCGTATTAGCTGTTCCCTCTGATACTCAGTTCCGCGTCAGTATGAGGTGTACCAAAACTTTTGCAGAAGGAAATAAAATCTCTCTTGGAAATCTAGCAAATGTGATTTCTGCTCAATTTGAGGGATCTGGTGGAGGTCATCAAACTGCAGCGGGGATGAATTTTAATAAGCCGAAGGAGTTTCCCAAGGATAAAAATAAAATTGTACAAATGCTTCTAAAAATGATGCTTAAAGAAATAAATCGGAAATAAATCATCTCTGGTGAGCTAGATTGAAAGAACCAACAATCTCTTTTGAGAATTTTTCTTGTCAATACCATTTTCGTAACGAATGGGCACTATCAGACATCAATCTCGCGATTTCACAGGGGGAGTTCATAATAATCACAGGTTCAAGTGGTTCAGGAAAGAGTTCTCTATGTTACTCATTAGTTGGTCTCATACCCTTTTTTTATGCTGGAAAAACAAAGGGAGACGTATTTGTTGGAAAACAGAAAGTGCAAGATTCTTCTATTCTATACCTATCTAAAAGAATTGGATACATTCCACAACGTGTTGAAAATACACTGGTTACACCTTTCGTTCTGACTGAATTAGCTTTTCCATTGGAATATAGAGATATAAAAGAGGAGGTTGTTAATGAAAAGGTTCAATCAATTGCATTGAAATTACACTTAAATAATTTACTGGGGAGTAATCCACAGAAATTATCAGAGGGGCAGAAACAAAAAGTCGCGATTGCTTGTGGTTTGACTTCCAATCCTGAAATAATTATAGCTGATGAGCCTTTAGCAAATCTTGATACCATCAACAAGAAAGTGATCTGCTCACTTTTAGCTGAGCTGAATAGAGAAGGAAAAACCATAATTGTATCGACCCATGATATTTCGCATTATCTGGATGTTGCAACAAGAGTTATTGAGATTAAGGAGGGGAAGATTGTAAGAGAAACTACAATAAAAAAAGAGAGAACGAATCTAAATGAAATTACAAGCATTCAGGAGAATGAGGGACTAAAAAGAATATCAACAAAGAGACAATCTCTAACGCAAAAAAGTATTTTGTCTGTAAAAAACCTTGAATTTGAGTTTCCAGAAGGTTTCAGAATAAATGATATTTCTTTTTCATTCAATGAAGGGGAAGTTGTTGGGATTATAGGAGACAATGGATCAGGAAAGACAACAGTAGCAAAACTTCTTTGTGGCATATTAAAACCCAAAAGTGGTTCTATTAGGATTAAGGGAGAGGAATTCAAGGATTTGTCTTGGGAAGAAAGAGCTAAGTGTGTTTCAATGGTTTTTCAGAACCCCGAAATTCAATTTTTTGAAGATAAGGTTGATAAAGAGGTCGAATTAGTTAAGGAAAGTTTAGGAATCGAATCTAGGGGGTTAGATGTTGAAATCTTACTTGAAAAAAGTGGTTTGGAGAAGTACAAGAACCAGAATCCACATTCTCTCTCACATGGTGAAAAGAGAAGGTTAGCTTTTATTGCTGCAATATTCCACAATCCAGATATCATTATTTTAGATGAAATCACAAATGGTTTAGATAAATCGAATAAAGAGTGGTTAGTTAACAAAATATGCGATTTAAGAAATGATAACAAAACTGTGGTTATTATCTCACATGACTCATCTTGGTTGAAAGGTTTTTGTAATAGATTATTTCTTTTGGAAGATGGATTTATAAGAGAAATAGAAAACCTTGAGAGTTTAGTATTGAGTACCAGTGAAAATAAAGAAGGTTCGAATCAAATTAGGACAAAGGACGAGGAAAAAGTTTTGTCTGAATTTGGTAGTAGATGGCACTTAGATCCAAGAACAAGAGTGGCGGTTGTACTAACATTGCTTATTTCAGCACTATATGCAAGTAATGTTTATGTTTTAATCACATTGCTTCTCTTCTCAATTTCAATTTATATCACTGGTGAAATAAAACTGAGATTTCTAGCTCAAACTGTGTTTTTCCTTACAGTTTTTTCTATAATAGCTACTACAATTGCATTCTATAGTGGTATTATTATTGACCCTCTTACAACATTTGTCCAAATAGAGGTAAGATTTGTAGTATCTCTGTTAGTAATAACTTGGTTCTTTAATTCCGTTAGTCCTTATGAACTAGCAGTAGCTTTAGAAAAGATGTATCTTCCTGCAAAACTAGTGTGGCTAATTATCTCTATTTACCAATTTGTCCCTGTATTAAGTAAAGAAGCAACAGAAATCAATTCCATCAGAAAATTGAAAGGATTAATAGGAAAAAGATTGAATTTGAGGAGACAATATTACATCATGAAAAAAACTCTTCGTCCTTTAATGGCAGGATCAATAAACAGAGGTATAGATTTAGCAGAATCCATGGTTCTAAAAGGATTCGAACCTAAAAGAAGAAAAAATCACATTTTGGATGTTTACATAAAGATAATAGATATTGTAATAATGATAATGGTTCTTACAATATTGGGTTTAGTTATCTATTTTACTGCTTATTATTCTGCACTTGTGTAATTAATTTGAGAACATCCTCTTGAATTTCAGAAATTTCTTTAGTTGCATCAAGTTTTGTTATTAATTTGGGAAACTTTTCTGCAAGCAGCAAATAAATAGACATAACTTTTCTCAGACTTTCTTCTTTCTCAAAAGCATTTACGCCTTCGGTTCTTTCAGATGCAATCCTTTCTAGAGCTACATCAACTGGCAAATCCAAAAATATCACTAAGTGAGGTGCAATTGCGATTTTTTCATTCTCCTCTAAGATATATTCCCAATCAAGTCCTCTTGCACCTTGATAAGCAACTGAAGAGAAGTAGTATCTGTCAGTAACAACAATTTTTCCATCGTTGAGCAAAGGAATCACTTCACTCTTCACATGATATATTCTATCTTCCAGAAAGAGTCTAAATTCATCTTTAACAGGTAATCTATTAGGAGCAAAAAAGCTATCACGAAGTTTTTTTCCTGGTTCAGACCACCTTGTTGGTTCGGTTGTATAAACTGCATCATATCCTAAAGTGCGAAGGCGTTCAACTATTAATTTTGAATGGGTGGTTTTCCCCGAACCATCAATCCCTTCAAAACAGATAAACAATCCTGGACTGGAAGCATCAGACATTATCACTCATTAAAAATGAATGAAATAAAACAGTTTTGGTGACCAACTTATAGAAGTAAAGAAAATCATATTTTAACAAGTTCTTTCTTACATTCTGGGCATCTGTTATCTACAGGAGTTATGTCTTTAAAACAATTCCAACAGATAATTGTTGTTTCAGAAACTCCTTTATTCAAGGATTGTAGAATGGCTTTAAGCTGTTCTGTTAAAATTTCTGCTTTTTCAATTTCATTTTTCTTTTGATACGAACGAACTATACCACTAGTAAAATAAAAAACTAAGAACATTCCAAGAATTCCAAGGAATACATAACCAACAGTAGACAGAGGGTTCCCAGTATCAGGTAGAAAACTTAGAAGGGAAGAACCTACGAAACCAATGATAAAAAATAGCCACCAGAAACGGAAAATTGAACCAAAAAACGATCTTTGTCGGTTACCTTGGTTTGTCCTCTTCAGCCTATTGGAAATGAGTTTATCAATTGAAAAGAATTCAATGCGAGTTAGTTCGATATTGACTAAATTACCAGTTCTATCTAGCTTGATATGAAAATCAAGTAACCATTGATAGGAATTCTGAACTACACGCAAGGTTTGATATTGTAAGTAGTCTTCTTTTGGTTTTTTAACTTTATAATCTAACTCCTTAAGTTTAGATTTTACTTCCTTCATGATGGTTTGAATGTCTTGTTCACTACAATGAACTTCTATTCTTCCTAATACCATATAGCAAGTATCATAATGGCTATCTATTTTAATTTTTGCTCTATAGAATTACAAGTAGAGGCGAAATTTCAGAGAAATGTTTAAATTCAAAGTTTTTTCGTTAAGATTACCTAAGGCTAGATTTCTTTAGGACAAAATGATGAGTGATTACATGTTTTCTGAAAGCTTCCAAACCATGATGGATTTTGCAGAAAAAGCTCTTGAAGCTAGTTCATTTGATTCATATGAGATGAGTTGTATTGATAGACTTCATTCTCTTACGCGTTTTGCTAACTCAACGATACATCAAAATGTCTCTGACCATACTTATAGATTTATGTTTCGGGCTTCAAAAGGCAAACGTATTGGATCTAATTCTTTAACCGCTTTGACAGAGAAGGCAATTGATGATACAATAGATCAGTTAACAAATGTGCTCGAATTTGTTCCTGAAATCCCCTTCTTTCAAGGATTTCCAGAAATGAAAGATGATCAAATACCAAAGGTTATAGCTACAGGAAACCTATTAGATGAGTTTCAGAGGGCAGACATGGTTGAATCAGCTGTAAATTCAGCCGAAGAGGTAGATAAGGATGCCTATTTAGCTGGATCGGTATACATAACAGATCTACGGTTTCGCATACTTAACTCAAATGCCGTTGATTTATCTCATCAACTCACATACAACGGAATGATCGTTAATTCACTTACAGAAAAAGAGAACAAGGGATTTGGGAAAGAAGAACAAGTGGTAAGGAACCCCTCAGAATTTAAACCAGAAGAACTTGCACGCAAAGCTACAGAACTATCTGTTAGTACATGTTCCGCCAAGGATTACGAACTTGGTGATTATGAAGTAATCTTATCGCCATCAGCTGCTAGTACACTTATTCGCTTTCTAGCTTTTGGTTTTAATGGAACTGGGTATCATGAATCTCAAAGTTTTGTAGTTGATCAGATAGGGGCACAAGTATTTGATAAGAAAATCACTCTTCAAGATGATCCTCTAAATGCTGAAACAATTTTAGCGGCCCCATTTGATGGAGAAGGAGTAGCAAAAAAACCATTATATATTGTAGAAGAGGGTGTTCCCAAATCAATTATCTACAACAGTTTCACTTCAGCTCGATACCTTAATGATAAGGATCAAACCACAGGACACCAAGTTATACCTTTCTCTGATTATGTTTTTGGATGGGTGATGCCCAACAATCTTACTCTTTACCCAGGAGATTCTTCGCTTGTTGAGATGTATGAAGAAACAAAACGAGGGTTTTTCATAAACCGATTACATTACACAAACTTTGTTAATAGAAGATTAGGCGCAATTACAGGACTTACAAGAGATGGTTTGCTTTATGTCGAAGATGGTGAAGTAATCTCTGCGGCAAGGAACTTCCGGTTTACTGATAAAATATCTGACATCCTCAGTAATGTGCCTCTTATTGGAGATACTCTCGATACAAACATCACAACTAGATGCCCACCATTGAAATTGAATTCTTTGAAATTCACTGGAAAAAGTACACATTAACTTTGGATAAATTGGAAAAATTGTAACTCATTGTATATACGGGTAGATGTGTATGTTAAACAAGGTAGAAGAAACATATAATAGAATAAAAGATAGAATCAATCAAACACCAGTTATGAAATCTTCAACTCTTAATGAAATGCTAAACTGCAATTGCTATTTCAAACTTGAAAACTTCCAAAAAACCGGTTCTTTTAAAATCCGAGGAGCTCTCAACGCATTAACTAATCTTACACCTGAGCTAAAAGCTAAAGGAGTTACTACACACTCTTCGGGCAACTTTGCTCAAGCGCTCTCTCTAGCATCATCCTTAGCTGAAGTGAAAGCCGTAGTTGTTATGCCAGAAAATGCCCCAAAAATCAAAGTTGCGGCCACTAAAAATTATGGTGCAGAAGTAATATTTTGCGGTAATAAACCAGGAGATAGAGAAAAAGCTGTTCAAGAGCTCATCGATAAATATGGTTATACTTTGATCCATCCATCCAACGACATAGATATAATTTACGGTCAAGGAACAGCCACATACGAGTTGATAAAAGAAGTAGGTAAATTGGACTATGTTTTTGCTCCTTGTGGAGGAGCAGGATTACTTTCAGGAACAGCAATAGCTGCTAAAAGCCTAAACAAAGAAACAAAAGTAATCGGTGTTGAACCTAAAAATGCAGATGATGCGTACAAATCCTTGAGAGATGGTAGAATTTACCCTTCTATAGACCCCAGAACCATCGCAGATGGTTTAAAAACACAACTTGGCGATATTACTTTCAAAATAGTACAAGAATATGTAGATGAAATAATAACAATAACTGAAGAAGAAATTGTTGATGCAATGGAATTCCTATGGTCAAGAATGAAATTGGTTGTTGAACCTTCAGGAGCGGTTTCTCTAGCGGGGGTGATGTCAGGAAAAATAGAAGTTCAATCAAAAAATGTTGGTATAATAATCTCCGGAGGCAATACAGACCTAACAGACTACTTCGAAGGTTGGAGAGAGAAAGTAGAAAAATTGAAACTCTAATTTAGATATTGTAAAAAAGAAAAAGAAAAAGAAAAAGAAAGAAAGGATTTATGGTGTTTTTGATTTAATCTTTGGAACTATTACTTTTATGACTAACGCAGCAATACCACCAGCTACAACAAGACCAGCTGCAATAGATATACCGATTATAGCACCAGTAGAAAGACCGCCTAATGATGTGAAATCAATAGGCTTAATCTCTGTACAATTGTACGGAATAAATTCTATTGAAAATGTTCCATTGTAACCTGCGTGATTCACGCTAAACATGAAAATTAAATTGGGCGAGTATACACCAAATTCTACTTCCCATGTTACTTGCGAGAAATTAGAAGAATCATATTGTCTGAAGAAAGTACCGTCAAAAGAATCAAGATAGTAATATTCATTCCAGACAGCACTTCTATAGAAGTAACTAGGTCTAATAGAATCAGGATTATCATAGGTATAATACGTACCATCACGTGTTCCATTGACTATAACAATCTTAATCTTATACCAAGTTAATTCTGGAACTGTAGCGTTAAAGAGGTATAAATCTCGATCATTAACAACATCTGTAAAGCTAGTAGAGTACGACCCTTCTCCAATTCCTGAAAGATTAGCATCAATGAAGTGAACATTTGTATTGTCAAAAGCTTCTGGTTTGCCAAGATCTTCTCTGATTCTTAGCAGGACTGATGTTTGGTTTACATAAGCATCTCCTTTACTGGGCCAACTATAACCAGTATTGTTGTAAACGTCTCTGATATATATTAACAGATAACGCACACTATTTGGTCGAATTGTGAAAAATTCCAATTCTTGAGAATTATTACTTGGATATGCTTGGAATATTCCATCAACTTCTTGATTACCTAACACGAAATCACTTGTGTATGTATTTCTAGCGTAATCACCTACAAATAGCTGGTAAGATAAGTCAACTGTGTAGTTATTTTGCATAGTCATACTGAAATTGTAATTTACAAACGCAAAATTTGCCATTTCAAATTTGAAAAGCTTGTAATTTGATACATCTCCATTCTCTTGTTCCAAATTTAAAGACATTGATGTAGTGTTAAACAACTCAAAATCAATCGCATTAAACTCAAGGTTGAAGTCATAGCTACCGATAACAGGTCTAAGGAAGGAATAGTATCCTGGATCAAGCATAATTTTAGCAGCATCTTCAGCGTATTGTTCTAAATCATAACTTTGACCTCTCATTAAACCAGATTCCTCATGTTTAACTAACCAAACATCTGTTGTTCCGCCTAGAGAATAGTTTAGATAAATCATTTGTTTTTGCTCAATATTGATTCCAAAGTTAATCATATCGTCTTGGTATTGATATTGTTGTCCTTCTTCTAGAAGTGGAACTTCAATGTCTCTAATGGATAATAGGTAATCAAATTCAATATAATCTACGTTATCTGTTTCAGCTGTTATATAGACCAAAACTTGTGTATCAAATTCGAAGTGTAAATCAAATTTTTCAAATGATCCAGTACCTAAAGTAAAGTCCAAGAAACTGTAGTATGAACCTTCTTCATAATATACCAAAGGTACTACAATATGGGCTCTTGTAGTTATTGAGTTATCAAATCTTATATATTTGAATTGATAATCTCCTTGAGACACATCAAAATAGTACGCGTGAACAGTTTCTTTCTTCAGATTATCTTCAAAAAGATTCTTTGTTTCATTCCAGATTAGATCAGGTTTGTTTAGGAAATACCCTGAAACCGGGATATTAACAGATCCTCTCGAAACAGAAATATCTCTCGGCTTAATTATTATGTAGTTATCAGATGAGGAATAGAAAAACAGTTCATATTCACCTCTTCCTCTTGAAGCTAGTAGTTGTACATCTCTAGAGATACCGTTTATCGTATCTGAAGCTGCTAACTGTTCTTCAAAGTAGAAATAATAAGTGAGTGAATCAGTTGTTTTAATATTCAGATCATATATATCATCAGCTTTCAAAGTAACAATATATCTGTAAAGAACCTCAGCTTCCAATTCAAGTGCAGTTTCTTTGTTAAGGAGGAAATCACCTTGATTTTTTACACCAACAGTGAAATTAAGATTTGGTCCTGTACCTGTATTATTGAATGCTTGGATATAAGTTGGGAAATTTACCCATTTGTCGTCTTCCTTCACAAATTGATTATTGCTTTGATAGTAGAGTGAAGTAAAAGACGCTCGGAAATCTTTAGAGCTATTCGCCATATTTTGTGTTGTTGACCCAAGTGGTTCCATGACATACCTTATATCTGTATCATATTGTGCTTCTAAATACTGATTTTCCATTGCATGATTACCGGTTATAACTCCATAACCTGTGTTATCATACTCCTGTAAAGTCACTGTTTGTGTTACATCCCATTCATAAGCTTTAGTTCTAACAGAGGAAAAACTTGAAGAGATAAACAATATAACAACGACTAAACTTAGTAAGGTTAATCTTTTTTGATTTCTTTTCATTTAAATCAAAGAAAATTATATTTATTTGACTAAAAAAGCATTATGTTTCTTTCTATGTAAAAATCATGAAACTCTTCATTTACCTTCATTATTATCAAATAACAGCTATCTAAATTTCTAATAAACCTAGGTTATTTACAAAATTCATTTGGATACATTGTTTGCATTCTGTGGATTTACATTTGCAAATCTGTAAAATTTCGTGTAAATGACAATCAAAGCAGTTGTTATTAAGAGAAAAATGCCTGAACCCGTCATTGTGATAACAACTCCAATAGTATCAGCAGTTATGCCAGAAAGTGAGAAACATATGACTGTGAAAATTTGTATGTAGGCATTTACAACACTATATGCTCTTCCTCTCACTTCATTTGGGACATTTTCTGCAAATAATGCATTAATTGCTAAGCTGAACATACCATTCAGAACACCCATAACAAAACCTATAATCAAAATTGCAAAGAATCCTGGTTGGAAGAGGAAAGAAAAATAATAACCAGCAATAGCGACTGAGCCGAGAAAGATAGCTATTGGTCTCCCTATGATTTTCTCTAAAGCACCGAAAGATAATGTTCCTATAATTGACCCTAGAGCTATAACAGCACCAATGTATCCATATTCAATATCAGCCAAATCTTTCAAACCACTTCTGAAAAGAGGATTAAATATACGAAACGTGTTTTCTGGTGTATTAAAATACTGAATGGCAATTGCATTGAAACGTATTTCATAAAGATATGGAAGTAATAAAGGTCCTGCGAAAGCTGTTCCAATTATTAAAAACGTGAACATTAAGATAAGTAGTCTAACTATCTTGTTTTTCAGTAGAAAAACTATACCTTCTTTGAAATCAGAAAGAACTGTTTTGAATGTAAGTAATTCATTCTTATCTCTCGAAGCGGAAGGGATGTCTATGATAACAAGTATCAAAGCAGATGCAAAGAAGCAACCACTGGTTATCCAAAATGTTGATGCCTTGAAAATAATATAAATTGGAGCAGCAAAAAGTGGACCTATAACTGCTAAGGTTTGAAAAACTAATTGACTTAACGAAATTGCTTTTACGTATAATCTCATACCTGTGATCTCAGGTATTGCAGCAGATCTAGGTGCAACAAAAGTTGCAGAAGCAGCACCTAAAATAAAAGCTATTACAGCAATTCCATAGATGCTTGATATGAAGGGGAGGACCAATACAGCTAAACCTCGTACAATATCAGCCCCAATCATCAATGCTTTTCTACTAATTCTGTCTGCAAATACCCCTGCGATTGGTCCGATTATAATCCAAGGTATAGTTTGAGCTGCTAGGATGAGGGTCATTGAGGTAATAGATAAAGTGATCTCGTAAACATACAATTGTATTGCAATGCGAAATACCGCGTCTCCAAAATTGCTGAAGAATTGTCCAGATAGAAGTTTCATGAAATTCTTGTTCTTAAAAACCTCGCCATAAGTAGGTTCTTTGTGTGATGCTTCATCCAAAACAGTACTCTTGGAATCAACAGATGGACCTACAATTTTTCCTAAAGGGTCATAATCGTCATCCATTGAATCCACGTTTTAAAATTATGTTAAACGGGAAATACCTAGCACTTATAAGTTTGATGTAATTATTCTGAGGTTGATATTTGAGAATATTTTCTCTATTGAAAAACTTAATAAATAGTTATAATGCCGTCCATATAGGAGACCAAAATGGGGTATCGTTTTCTTCTTAACTAAAAGTAAGGATGATTGCTTTAGAGGTTTTCAGGTTTTTTGTGCCTTTTATAGTAAAATTATATCAATAAGTAACTCTTTTAATACAATGTTTTGGTTTTTTATAAAAACACGTGGTGCTAGCTGTATTGGAAACAATAAAACTAACACAATTCTAGGTGAATTAGAAAATGACTTTTCTGGATGAAATACGTCAAATTGAAAAAAAATGGCAGAAAAAATGGCAAGAAGATCAGATTTTCGTTGGAAAAATAGATCACTCCAGACCTAAATGGTTTATTACACTACCTTATCCCTATGCCTCTGGAGCATTTCATCTAGGCCATGCAAGAACTTACAATTTAGGAGATGTTATTACTAGATTTAAAAGGCAACGAGGGAACAACGTATTATGGCCTATGGCTTTTCATATTACTGGAACCCCTGTGCTTTCAGTATCATGGAAAATCAAGAATAAAGACGAAGAAGAATGGCAAAAATACCGCGATTACGTCTCAATTTATGAGAATGATAAAAAGAAAATTGAGGAAACAGTCGCTACATTTGAAAAACCTGAAAATGTTGCAACTTATTTTGCTAACAAAATAATCAATGATTTTCTTGGGATGGGGTTCTCAATAGATGATACTAAACAGTTTACTACAGGTGATTTAGAATATAATAAATTCATTGAATGGCAATATGGCATTCTCAATGAGAAGAATCTTATCACGAAAGGAGCACATCCAATTCTGTGGTGCGTGAATGACAAAAACGCAGTCGGAGAAGACGATATCAAAGGTGGCGATGAAGCTAAAGTTGAGGTTAACGAGTTTGTTGGTATTAAATTCGAACTCGAGAATGGAGCATTTCTTGTAGCAGCTACTTTGAGACCTGAAACTATCTTCGGAGCGACCAACATTTGGATTCATCCGGATGCTGATTATGAAGAAATACAAATTGATAACGAACGATGGATTGTCTCTGAAGAAGCAACCATAAAACTCATGGAACAAGATCATAAGATTGATGTTCGAAGGAAGTTGAAAGGAAAAGAACTTGTTAATCAAGAAGCCACCGTTCCAATAACTGAGTTGAAAATCCCCATATATCCTGCAACATTTGTTGATACAGATCATGCAACTGGAGTAGTATATAGTGTTCCAGCACATGCCCCCTATGATTATGCAGCACTATCAGATCTACAACAAGATGAAGAAACAATTAAAGATTATAATCTTAATAGAGATCTACTGAGAGAGATCAAACCAATTTCACTAATTACAGTCAAAGGATATGGTGAGTTTCCTGCAGTAGAATTGTGCAATAAATTTGGTGTCAAGAGTCAGAAGGACAGAAATAAATTAGAAAAAGCCACTCAAACAATTTACAAAGATGAATTCTATTCCGGTATAATGAAAAAGAACACTGGAGAGTTTAAAGGATTAAAAGTAGAAAAGGCAAAGGATGTTGTTGCTGATAAATTAAGAGCTAACAATCTGGCAGCTGAAATATACGAAACCTCAAAAAAAGCTTTTTGCCGTTGTGGAGCTCAAGTCATAGTAGCTGTTTTGCAAGAGCAGTATTTTCTAAATTATGGAGATGAAAAATGGAAAGAAACTGCTTTCAAAGCATTAAATTCTATGAGGATTATACCTGAAAAGTATCGCTTAACATTCGAGAATACCTTTAATTGGTTAGATAAGAGACCATGTGTCAGAAAGAGAGGTTTAGGCACTGAGTTTCCTTTAACAAAAGGTGAAGGTTGGATTATTGAATCTTTAAGTGATTCTGTCATTTATATGGCATTTTACACAGTAATCCAAATTATTAAAGAAAATCAAATCAAGCCCGAACAATTAAAGCCAGAGTTGTTTGATTTTGTTTTCTTAAACAAAGGAAGTATAAAAAA
>DAOVRE010000152.1 GCA_030628305.1 Candidatus Heimdallarchaeota archaeon
ACTTCAATTACTGGAGTATTCGTTGCTGGGTGTGCTACAGGACCTAAAGATATCCCCGAGACAGTATCACAAGCAGGAAGAGCGGCAGTAAGAGCTTGTAATATTATAGCTCAAGATGAGATTGAAGTCGAAGCAACAATTGCTCATGTTGACGAAATATTATGTCGAGGTTGTGGTATCTGTGTGGGAACATGTCCTTATAGTGCAATCACTTTGATAGACACTAAAAGATTTGGAAATATATACAAAGTAGCTTCTGTAAATGAAGCACTGTGCAAGGGATGTGGCTCATGTGCAGCTGCATGTTTGAATGGCGCCATAAACCAATTTGGTTTTGAAGATAAGCAAATCCTTGCAATGATACAAGCTTTAGGAGAAGAATAGAGGCGAAAAATATGTCTTATGATTATATAGAATTTGGAGAAACTGAAAAAGAGTTCACTTCAAAGATAGAAGAAATATCTGGACAGAACATCTTTAGTTGTTATCAATGCGGAAAATGTTCTGCTGGTTGCGCTTTTAGTAATCTTATGGAAAAAACAATTAATCATACAATGCAACTTGTACAATTAGGAAAAAAGGAGAAGGTTCTGCAATCAAATACCCATTGGGTATGTGCAAGTTGTTTAACATGTACTGTTCGATGTCCAAGAGAAATTGATGTTGCAGCCGTTATGGAAGCTATACGTGAGTATACCTTGCGCTATGAACCAGAAACAATTGAGAGGCTAGATTTGCCAGAAGAGTTGTTGAAGAAGATACCCAATATTGCATTGGTTGGGAGCTTCCGTAAAAAATCAGAATTATAATAAGGTGAATAAATGAAAAATTCCTACTTTCCCGGATGTAATTTAAAAACTGAAGCCAAAGGATTTGAACAATCCGCAATTGCTGTATCTAAAGAATTAGATGCGGAACTAGTAGAAATGCCTGAATGGAATTGTTGTGGAACAGTTCAAACCATGACAACTGATAATTTAATGAGAAGGATTGCTCCAGTTAGAGTTCTATCTAGAGCATCAAAGCATGTTAAAGAATTAGAGGGTTCTCCTAATCAAGTTACAACCTTATGTTCAATGTGTAATTCTACTTTGAAAATAGTAAATGCAGAAGTAAAAGAAAATCCAAATGATCTTGAGAAAATTAATTTTCAACTAGAAAACGATGATTTAGTTTACGAGGGAGATATGCAAGTTAAGCATTTTCTAGAAATTCTCAGAGACAATATTGGTTATGAAAATATCGCAAAAAAAGTAACTAATCCATTAGAGGGGATGAAAATTGCTTCGTATTATGGCTGTATGCTTCTACATCCAGAAAAAGCTAAAATAGATGACGAAGAGATGCCCACAGTTATGGAAAGTATTGTTCTATCATTGGGAGCTGAAGTAGTTGATTGGCCTTACTTCAAACAATGTTGCGGTTCCTATCACATTGTGGATAGAGATGATATTGTAAATTCGCAGGTCGTTAAAATCATTAAAAATGCAAAAAAGACAGGTGCAAATGCCTTGATTGTAGCATGTCCTTTGTGTGCATATAATCTGGATAATCAACAATTAGAATTAGAAAAACAAGGTGTAGAAAAAGACCCCATACCCATTTTTTACTTTACACAATTAATGGCTATAGCAATGGGGTTACCACAAGAAGTAAATCATTTTGAAGATAATCACATAAATCCAAAACCCTTACTTAAAGAGTTAGGACTACTAGGGAAAAAGAAATAGAGGGTTAAAAATGGCAAAAACAAAATTAAAAACAAAAGTAGAAAATGAAACCCAAATGGTGAAAATATACATTATGGGGAGTATGTATGAAGTTCCTTCATCATTAACCATAATGAAAGCAATAGAGTATGCGGGATTCAAATTAACAAGAGGCAGTGGATGTCGCGCTGGCTTTTGTGGGGCGTGTGCTACCGTATATCGCAAAGAAGGAGATTTTAGAATATACACCGCTTTAGCTTGCCAAACTCAAGTTGAAGAAGGAATGTATCTCACACAAATGCCCTTCGTTCCAGCAAATAAAGCAAAATATGATATTGACACTCTTGATCCTATAGTAGGTACAATGCTACAATACTATCCTGAAGTGGCACGATGTTTAAGCTGCAATGCATGCTCAAGAGTATGCCCACAAGAAATTCAAGTGATGGATTACGTGCAATACTGCTTGCAAGGTCAATTTGATAAAGCAGCTGTAGTAAGTTTTGACTGTGTTCAATGTGGTTTATGTGCAATTCGTTGCCCTGTTGAAATCCCACAATATCATTTAGCTACTTTAGCAAGAAGACTTCATGGGAAATATAATATGAAGGCTCCAGAGACTCTCGAAAATAGAGTGAAAGAAATTGAAGATGGTGTTTTTGAAGAAGGGTTCAAAGAACTTATGTCTCTTCCTGAAGATAAATTACGACACAAATATTATCATGAAAGAGATTTTGTTGATCAGAAAAAGGCGTGATTATGATGATAAGAGGATATCCTGAAAATATGCGCAAAAGCATAGAAAATGTTAACAAAACTAGAGCTAAACGTTTGACTGAAATTAAAGCAGATTTAACTGAAGCTGAAAGAAAAGAAGTACTTGATAATTATCATCCAGATTACAATCCAAAATTTAAAAGAGATCTGAGATGGGGACCCAACAAGGGCATTAACATACCTAATGAAGTAGCAGATGTAATCGAGGCTTACCCAGTAGTTAACCCTGATGATATTGATTTATCTCAAATTGATTATGATGTTGGTGTGCTAATAATTGGAGCTGGTGGTGCAGGCAATTCAGCTGCTTTATGGGCAGTAAAAGAAGGAGTACCAGCAGATAAAATCTTAATTGTTACTAAATTAAGATTGGGTGATTGTAACACTGTTATGGCTCAAGGAGGCATTCAAGCTGCAGATCGTCCAGTAGATTCTCCTCTCATTCATTACCTTGATGTTTTAGGTGGTGGGCATTTTGATAATAAACCTAAATTGGCAAAAGCTCTAGTGAATGATGGACCAAAAATCATTCAATGGCACAAAGAACTAGGGATAATGTACGACCAAAATCCAGATGGAAGTTTTGTTGAAAATGCAGGTGGTGGTACATCTAGAAATAGAATGCACTGTTCAAAAGATTACACAGGAATGGAAATTTTCCGTACTTTGAAAGATGAAGTCATCAACAAGGAAATCCCAGTCCTAGAATTTTCTCCAGCTGTTGAACTACTAACAGATGAAACAGGAAGAATTGTTGGAACTATTCTCTATAACATCGAAACTAAGCAGTATTTCGTAGTTAAAGCTAAAGTTACAATCTTAACAACAGGTGGTTTTGGTAGATTACATGTTGCTGGTTTTCCAACAACTAACCATTATGGAGCTACAGCTGATGGATTAGTAATAGCTTATCGCGCAGGAGCTAAACTCCGAAATCTTGAATCTACCCAATTCCACCCTACAGGTGCTGCTTTTCCAGAGCAAATACTCGGGCTGCTCATAACTGAGAAAGTCAGAAGTCTAGGCGGACAAGTATTAGGACACGATGGAGAACAAATCTGTTATCCACTTGAACCAAGAGATGTTGAAGCTTCTTCATTTATCAAATGCTGTGCATCCACAGATAATTACATTGAAACACCTTCAGGTATGAGAGGCATTTGGTTGGACAGCCCATTGATAGAAGAACTAAAAGGAAAGGGTACAATTGAGAAAAATCTAAGTGCCATGTATCGAATGATGCAACGTTTCGATATTGATATCACTAAAGATCCCATTCTTGTTTATCCTACACTCCACTATCAAAATGGAGGAGTTTTGCATGATGAAAACTGTTATACTTCTCTTAAAGGTCTTTTAGCAGCAGGTGAAATCTCTGGTGGAGTTCATGGAAAGAATCGTTTGATGGGTAATTCACTATTAGAAGTTAATGTGTTCGGAAGACGAGCGGGAATAACTGCAGCTAAAGAATACAAGAAGAAGGGTAAAAATCCAGGAAAATTATCTTTGGATCATGTTAGGAAAACAATAGAATCACTAGATGCCCTAGAAATGAAAGAGAAACGATACTCGCCAATGATTCTTCCTGAATATAGAAGTGAAGCAGTTAGAGACAGGTTAGTTAAACTATACGAAGATTCCTGCTAACTAGCCTCTTTTTTTCACAATTTTTTTATACTTTGCTTTATTTACATTAATGATTCAATGAAAAACAAATTCATCTTCCTTCGACATGCTTTAACTAAAATTGACCTTAAGA
The DNA here is from genome assembly GCA_030628305.1 of Candidatus Heimdallarchaeota archaeon. The sequence goes on from DAOVRE010000152.1 coordinate 4,246, forward strand.
AACCAGCTCATAAATGGATTTTAAGGGATGAAGGGATAGAGCAAGTAAGCCAGATTTGTGATAACGAAATATTTCTTGATGTAGACGTAATATTATCATCTACAGAAAAAAAAGCTATTCAAACAGCACACCATATAGCTAAAAACGTAGAAAAAAAAGATTGTTACAAATTCTGCCTTAAATGAACTTAACAGAGGAGAAAGAGTTATTGAAACAGCTGAAGAGTATCGTCAATGTGTAAAGGCGATATTCAATGAAACCAATGTTAGTGGGTGGGAAACAGCTGAAAATGCTCTTAAAAGATTTAAGATTGAAATAGTAAAGATAGATCAAGAATACACTGATAAGACAATCCTGATAGTAAGTCATGGAATTATGTTAACTCTTTATTTTGGATACTTACTTGCACTTGAAAATTGTAATTTGTTTGAGAGATGGGAGCAATTTAAGTTCTGTACATGGGGAATAGTTGAAGATAACACACGTTATGAAACTTGGTTAAACTTGCCAGAAGGCGGCTAACCGTCGTTTAAATGGGTCCCCTCACGTGTGTTGAGGGGAAGAGATCGGAAGGAAGGAGAATACCTGGGAGGGAAGAGATATTATGAGAAGCGTTATCATGAGTGTTGACGACTTGACCACATTTAGAGCAAGGAGCAAAATCATACGGACCTGAACCGGGTTGGCGGAGAATAGTCCCTCCACAGTTGTGGTGGACACTACTAGTATGGTAAGGGTTAACAGCCTCTAAGCGGACATCGTAACCTAATTCAAGCGAAGCTAACCAGACAGCTTTTTTGTAAATGTAAAGGTTATCAGGCATGGTGTAAAT
>DAOVRE010000122.1 GCA_030628305.1 Candidatus Heimdallarchaeota archaeon
AGGAGACACCTTCGAAGAAGGAAAATCTATGGGAATAATTGAGGCATTAAAAACAGTCGTAGACTTCTATGCACCTTTTGACTGTGAAATCGTTGAAGTTCATACAGAACTTGAAGATGATGCTTCTGTCATTACTGAAGACTGCTATAATGAAGGGTGGATAGTTAAAGTCAAACCCACTGGACCAACTGATGTTCTTATAACACCAGAAAACTTCGTTAAGCAAGTTGAAAACGAGATTGAAGAAGGATCTCATTAATTATTTAAGAGGTGATTTTTATGGGTGAAAACTATGCTCACCCCTATTTAGCTAATTCTAAAAAGGATATAGACGAAATGTTAGAATATCTAGGAATCAGTAGTATAGAAGAGCTATATTCTGATATCCCCGATGAAATTCGATTTAAAGGACAATTGAAGCTACCCCATTACCAAAGTGAATTTGAACTGATGGAAGCTGTTAAGGAAAAATTAGGCAAAAACATAACTACAAGAGAAGTTCGTTCATTTCTTGGTGGTGGTTTATTAGACATATACATGCCAGCCATTCAAGATGAGATATTACGAAGAACTGAATTTTATAGTGCTTATACACCTTATCAAGCTGAAGCAAGCCAAGGAACACTTCAAAGCATGTTTGAATATCAAAGTTTGATATGCGAACTTGTTGGTATGGATGTTGCTAATTGTTCTTTATATGATTGGGCTACAGGTGTTGGTGAAGCAGCACTAATGGCTTCAAGAATCACAAAACGTACTAAGTTTATTTACACTGCCGCTATTGCTCCAAACAGAGAGGCTGTTTTGCAAAATTATGTTACTGGTGCTAATCTAGAACTAGAAATAGTTCCATATGATGAGACTACTGGAAAAATGGACATAGCAAAAGCAAAAGCATTACTTGATGATACTGTAGCAGGCATCTACATTGAGAACCCTAACTTCTTCGGAATTATTGAGGATAAACTTGATGAAATTATTGAAGATGCCCATGCTAAAGGTGTTAGAGTAGTAGTTGGAGCAGACATGAATTCTCTTGCTTTACTTAAACCCCCTGGAGAATATGGGGGCGATATTGCTATCGGAGAAGGACAATCTATAGGTGGAGGGCCACTAAATTTTGGAGGTCCGCTTCTTGGAATTCTTGCGATGAAATATAATAAGAAGGAATCTAGACAAATGCCTGGACGTATTGTTGGAAAAACTATCACTCCAAATGAAGGAGAAGTAGCATATGCAAATACTCTTCAGACAAGAGAACAACACATCAAGAGAGAAAGAGCTACAAGTAATATCTGTACAAATGAAGCACTCGTTGCTTTAAGTTGTGCAATTCATCTAACTCTCTTGGGACCACAAGGATACAAAGAATCAGCAGAAACAATGTACCTTAGTGCTCATCATGTAGTCAAAGAACTAGAAAAAATTGGTGTAAAGAGGGTATTTGACAGCGAATTCTTCAATTCATTCATTCTTAATCTTAAAATACCTAAAGGCAAGAAACAAGAATTTACTCAATTCATGTTAGATAGAAAGATATTCCCAGGAATACCGCATTCATTTGATGGAGAAAATTATGACTACATTGTGACTACTTCTTACTTGCTTTGTGAAAAAGACCTTGATGATTTTGTTAAGGCTATTGGTGAATGGAGGAAATAAAGATGTACAGACAAGCAAAATACGATGAACCATTAATTTTTGAACTTGGTAAAAAAGGACGAAGGGCCCATTTACCTCCAAGGTGTGATTTTTCTAGAGAGGATATTAACATTCCTGAAAATATGAAAAGAATCACTCCACCTGATCTACCAGAGCTTCATGAAGGAGAAGTTATGAGACATTATGTTCATCTTTCACAGATGAATTATTGTGTTGATACTAACACATATCCACTAGGATCATGTACAATGAAATACAATCCTAAAGTGAACGAATCTATTGTGAGATCTGAAAAAATAATGTATCTTCATCCTAACCAACCTGTTGAAACAGTACAAGGAATTCTAGAAATTCTTTATGAATTACAAATTTCATTAGGAGAATTAGCAGGATTGCCACACACTACACTTCAACCACCTGCTGGTGCAAGTGGTGAGTACACCGGATTAGCTCTCATTAAAGCATATCACGTAGATAATGGTGAAACACAAAGAGATGAGATTATTGCTCCAGATTCAAGTCATGGAACAAACCCAGCAAGCACTGTCTTGAATGGTCAAAAATTAACAGAAATCAAGTCGAATGAAGATGGCAGAGTAGACATGGATGCATTAAAAGCAGCTGTTTCTGATAAAACTGCAGGTTTGATGCTCACTAACCCAAACACTCTAGGTATTTTTGAAAAAGACATTATTGAAATGTCTAATACCGTTAGAGATGCCGGAGGTTTACTTTATTATGACGGTGCTAATTTCAATGCAATCGTTGGTAAGATTAGACCAGGTGACATGGGTTATGATGTGCTACATTTCAATTTGCATAAAACATTCGCTACACCACACGGTGGAGGAGGTCCAGGAACTGGTGCAGTTTGCTGTAATGACATTCTCGAACCATATCTACCAGTTCCAACAATTAATCATGATAAGGACAAAGACTATTATTACTTTGATTATGACCGTCCAAAATCTATTGGAAAAGTTCATGGTTACCACGGTAATGTAGCCGTCGCTCTTAGAGCTTATGCATATATTGCTGCCCTTGGTGAGATTGGTTTGAAAAATACATCAGATCAAGCTGTTCTCACAGCTAATTATGTTATGAGAAAAATGGAAAAGATAGATGGATTAAGACTTAGTCACACATCATCAATACCAAGAAAACATGAGTCAGTTCTTGAAGCAACACCATTTTTACGAAACCACGATGTTTCAGGAATGGATATAGCAAAAATGTTAATCAGTCGAGGCTTACATGCCCCAACAGTCTACTTCCCATTAATAGCACACGAAGCTTTAATGATGGAACCAACTGAAAATGAAAACAAAGATAGACTTGACCAATATGTTCAGATCTTGGAAGAAGAGATGGATAAAGCACGAAAAGATCCTGACTATGCTCATAATGCACCAAAATGGACTTCAATTGGAAGGGTAGATGATGCATACGCCATACGAAACTTAACTCTATCTTGGAAAATGATGAAAGAAAAACAAGAAGAATAATAAACAATTATTCTCTTTTTTTATTTTTCTATTTTTTTACTTTTTCTTACGTTTTGTTGTTTCTTGTAAAGGAGGATTAATGAAAACACCAATAATAAGAATAATTGACATTCCTAATATTTCTTTGAATGCGACATTGTCAACAATGTTTACTGGCATACCATCTCTTATAACTTCTATTGCTTCGAATCCAAAAAATACTATAAGAAATTGAACAAGAAAATAAATCATAACAGCAATAAAAGCTCCTTGAATCAAATATCTAAATATGGGTTTTTCTTTTCCTCTTTCTCTTTTATATAGATATTCTGAAATTAGTAAACCTACTGCACTTAATCCTAATGCCCCAAAAATTGGAAAAGCAATTAGTAATGTAATTTGCTCTGCATTATTGAAATTAACTATGTCACTTAGATAGTAAAAGTGTGGTACTTGTGCTAGAAAAGCTATTGAGAATAAAGCAATAATACTGGGCCAAGCTGCTTGTCTATCCCATATTCGTTCAGTTTTACTCATGATAATCGTCCTTCTGTCAACATTCTTTTTGAAATCTACAAAATCGTTTAATTATAACTTTTGTGATGGAGAATTAAAATTGAATCATCATTTTTCTCTATAATAATAAAATAAATTGGTGAATGGAGATTAATTATCTTCTTCATCAAAGGAATATCCTTTTTCAATTCTGAATTCACAGAAGTTATGACCTGTTCCATGACATTTAGTCTCTGTTACGATAGGAGGATCTTTGAGTATGAGAGCTAATCTTCCTGCTAAGTAACCCGATTGAAAATCACAGAGAGTTTCGTTGAGATTTGTTTCTGAAAGGTTTGCACCAGATGCATATGCACATTCATATATTCGAATGAACATTTCATCTTCATCTTCGCCATCTCTAACTTCAACAAAGGAATATCCTCTAGCTAGGTAATTTGTCGGATGAGTCATGTATTTCATGATAATCTCTGTAGCCTTCTTTAATGAGCTGATAGGCAAGGTTTCATCATCTAGAAGCTGATAAATAATGTTCTTTCCAGGTCCTATAACTCCAAGTTCTCTTCCAGCTGAATAGAGGAGAGCACCACAGAATTTATCTCGGAATTTCAGAGAAATTATCTGCTGCTGTAAAGCACTAATATGAACAAAATCAACGTCATTAGGCCTTAGAGCTTCTTTCATAAGCAAAGAATTATGTCCGTGCTGTGTTGTTTCATGTATGAATTCATAGAAAAGTTGTCTTCTGAAATCTTCTGCAGGAATTTCACCTAGGAATTGAACGCGTTTATCTCCTTCTTTAGGCTGATATACCTGATAAGGTGCTTTGCCAACTTCCTTTCCTAAGAATACTTCAATTTCAAACTCACAACAATCGTCACCTAATCCTCTACACTTACTTTCAATAACACTAGTTGCGGAACCTATCATAGCTTCTATTGTTCCTGCAATTTCTCCTGCAGTATAATGGCATAACGTTTCTCCGATGTTGATTGCGCCAGCACTATTAACTAACTCATAAATACGAAGAGTTGCGGTATAACCTTCCACTTTAGCTATGTCACAATGTGTAGCTAAGTATAATGGAACTACATTGTTATGACTATAGAGTTTAGCAAGAGCAATCAAAGCTTCTTGAAATCGTTCTGCAGGTTTTACAGCTCCTACTTTAGGGTTCAAAACTGTTAAGTAATAAGGAGCAGCACCATAAATGCCTAGTTCTCTTCCACTTTGGTAAAGTAACTGGGGGATAAGTGGATCTAACTGGAGCAATGACATCATGACTTGTTGATAAATGCCTATATGGACGTAATCACCTAGATTGGTTCGTACGAGTTCTTGGGAGATTATACTGCTGATAGTATTCTTTGTTAGAATCATCATGCTCTCTCTTAGTCTTGTATCACGTTGTCTGTTAATGATGTTAGGTAGAATTGATGACCAGAGCTTTTCTCTAATGACATCTTCTGTTATCAAGCCTTCTGCAATCCTTTCTTCGTTCATGATTACTACAGGAACACTCATAATGCCATATTGAGCAGCAATTTCCTGTTCTTCAGTAATGTCAATAGTACTTACATGAAGCATGCCTTTCATGGAAGTACCTGCGATGTTCTCAATAACACGTTCAACTTCAGGACAAGCAAAGCAATCAGGGCTTGTAAAGAATAGAAGCCGCACTTTTTCTGTATCTTGAAGTGTTTCTTCATCACTCATTTAGAATATCCCCAGTAACAAACAATTATACCTTAACGATAAAAATGTTTTCTTAATTTCAAGATGAAAAGTGAAGATAGACAAATAATAGATTAAAAAACAATAGGACCTAATTCCGTTGAAAGATGAAAGAAGCTGAAAAGCACACATTCATGAACAACAAGGCAGGAAATTAGTTTTTATGGAGATTTTGTATTTTTTAAGAAGATAACAAAGATTATATATCAATGATTAGAACTTTTTTTGAAATGTAAGTAAACATTTTAAGTGATAATTATGATAGGACAAGGACAAGTACCAGTTATTATTTTAAAAGAAGGTACTGAAAGAGCTAAAGGTCGAGATGCTCAAAGAAATAATATCATGGCTGCATCTATTGTAGCAGATACTAT
>DAOVRE010000140.1 GCA_030628305.1 Candidatus Heimdallarchaeota archaeon
ATCCATCTATGCCCCCTATTAATCATCCAACTTTTCTCTTTCTCTTTTCTTGTTTCAGGAGTAACTCTCACAGTTGCTGGAATTTGACCTAATGGACGTTGATTTAATGTTTCAGTGTATATTTCTGTATATTCTTGGATAATATCTTCAGGGCATGTCTCAAACATTTCCAGAGTTATTCCATCGCGCTTTGATAATGTCTCACCTGTTGATTTCCATTGTTTGATTAAATCCCAATCAATCTTATTAAAATGCAATCTGAATTCAGCTTCTTCATGCACGAGTATTCCTCTTAGAAAATTACAAAAATTTATTCCTGTTTCATCAGAAAGTGTTGAAGTAATAGTTGTAATTCGTTCAAGTGTAAGGAGATGATCTAGAACTGTTCGAAGAAGTTTAGAACCAAAACCTTTCCTTCTAGAAGATTTGCTAATACCAAGTTCTACAGCTGCTATATGTTTTGTTTGCTCGTAATTAGTTGCTAGTTTTGTGTTATAATTCACTTGAGCAAAACCTATGACCAGTTCATCGTTTTCTGTAGTAATTAACCATCGATGTGTCTCATTCCTTGGATTCTGATCACTCATCATTTTTTTACGCAAATCTCTTGGATAAGGAATGTCATCAGGTTCAACTTCTAAGAAAAGTTCGTCATTTAAATCGAAGTATTTCTCAAATAAGTCATCTGTAGCTGTAAATACATCAAATTTACTTATTCTATGAATTGGAAGAGACATTTTATGATTTTAAAAAAGAGATTTTATAAATATACTACATTTTTGAGTGAAAAGGATGAGATAATCTTTATTCCATGGTTTTCGCTAAAGTATAAATAAAGGCTAATGTATGACTATTTAATGAGTTATGTAATTTTGAATGGAATGTATAAAGAGGATATGTTCATTCCAGAAGTAAACCAAATAGTTTCTGAAAAATTTCAACAGATGGATTACAAAGGAGATACTCTTATCCTTCACGATAAAGAGATTAAACCTTGTTTGGGTTGCTTCAAATGTTGGGTTCAGACACCGGGGATTTGTATAATTGATGATTATGGTAGAGAAGTAGCCAAAAAAATGATACAGTCAGATATTCTAGTCTATCTTACTCCTATCACCTATGGTGGATATTCTGCTGAACTGAAAAAAGCAGTTGATAGATCACTGGGTTTAATTTCACCATTCTTCCGCGTTTACGAAAATGAGATTCATCATGAGATGAGATATGATAAATATCCTCATCTTGTGGTTATTGGAACACTAGATAAACCTAATACGGAGCAAGAAGAGATTTTTGCGACATTAGTTAAACGTAATGTGCTCAATCTCTTTTGTGAGAAATATTCTACTCTTGTCATTTACAGAGGCGATGACGAGGATGCCATTAAGATGAAGATCAAAAGTGGTTTAGCAGAGATAGGTGTAGAAAGATGAATAAACAGTTAACTTTCCTAATGTGTAGTCCAAGGGGAGATAAAAGTGCCTCTCATTCTATTGGCTCCTATCTTGTAAGCTTATTTGAGGAGAAAGAAATAGTCGTGAAAACTTTTGGTGTATATAAAACACTAAGGAATCAAGAAAAAACAGAAGAAATGATCAAGTCTGTTGATGATAGCGACATTGTCCTAATCTCATCACCACTCTATATAGATCAAGCTCCTTATGTGACAATTAAACTAATGGACATCATATCTGAAGCATCTCAACAAGGTAAGCTTAGCAATAAAACAAGACATCTTTTTGCAATATCAAATGCCGGTTTTCTTGAATATTATCATAACAGTTTAGTTTTGAAAATCTATGAACAATTTGCAAAGAAAAACGATTTAATTTGGGCAGGAGGTTTACCAATTGGTGCTGCTGGAACATATGTCACATACCCCATACCAGAATTCTTGAAGATGCTGGAACAATTACCAGAGGATGATTATAGACAAGAAATTTATAATAAACCTACAAAAATTCTTGATTCCGTAATTAGATCATCAGTGAATCATTTGAGCAAAGGTGAAATTGTACCAAAAGATGACCTTCAGAAATTAGAGTTTATTCCAATGCCTCTAGAAGCATATGTAAAAGGTGGTAATAGTTCTTGGCCTGAAGCAGCAAAACAATTTGGTGCTGAAGATAAACTAAGAGATAAACCCTATGAGAGATGAAAGATAATGATTATTGATTCATTTGAAGCTGAAAAAATACTTAAAGCTTATCAAAAGAGAAAAGCTTCAGTTAAAGTAAAGCTAGATCTTGGATTAAATAATCAAATTGCATATTTTGAGGGGGAAAACATCAGAATCGGTGATTTTACCTACACCCTAAAAACGATAAAAAAACTTGAGAAAGCTCAAGCAGCTTTCCTACTTGAAAAAAAACCCAGAAAGATTGCTTTTTTCGATGAATGCTATTACAAACTAGAACCAATCAAGGGAACAGTTCCAACAATAGAGATTGATGGGATTCGGATGCACAGAACAAAGCATATGACACCTTTAGAAGATGCTGAAAGAAAAATAAAATATGTGGCTGTAAAATCATCAGATATAGTGCTTGATATATGTACGGGATTGGGATACACGGCAATTCAAGCTAGTAAGAGAAGAGCTGAGGTTACAACGATAGAAAAAGATTCTAATGTATTGGAGATAGCAGGATTCAATCCTTATTCAAGAGAACTTTTTGATGGTATTGAACAAGGAAAGATTCGTTTACTCAACGAAAATGCAGCGGATTCAGTAAAGAAATTCGACAATGATTCCTTTAGTGTAATTCTTCATGACCCTCCCCGGTTCTCTTTTGCAGGTGAGTTGTATTCTGAAGAGTTTTACGAGGAATTGTATCGCATTATTAAACCTAAAGGAAGATTGCTCCATTATGTAGGCAACCCTGGTTCAAAATATCGAGGGAAAGATTTTGTGAAAGGTGTCCAAAACAGACTTAACGCGGTTGGTTTCAAAACAAAGAAGACACCTGATGGTGAGAGCGTTTTAGGATATAAATAAAGAGGATAGTTCTATCTTTAAAAGATAAGAAAAATAGAGTTTTAGAGAGAACCTTTTAGGAGTATGTATGTTTTTAATCCAGCGTTTCTCTCTATTTTGAGTTCTTTGTTGAGTTTCATTTTTATTGCGAGTTTTTTGTTCATTTTTTTGCACCTATCTTAACATCACTATCCCTTTTAAAAAGGATTGAACACAGAAAGAGGTCACAAGTTGTGACATTTTCAGCAAAACAACATTATTAAAGGGTAAGACATTGTTTCCTTAATGATAAAGGAAGATTATCTAACCGAACAAAATAGAGAGGAGAAAATTAGTTGTTGGTTAGATGAGTGCAAAAAAATCAAATCATATCGTCCTTTTGAACTAAATTTGAAGAAAGCAGCACTTTTAGTTCTTGATATGCAGGATTACTTTGTGAATGAAGCGTCACATGCTTTTGTTCCTTCCTCATTAAACATAATATCCTCAATCCGAGAGATTTCTAAGATTATTCAAGGGGCGGGAAACAAAGTAATCTTCTCAAGACATTTAGATACAGAAAACGAATCAAGTACAATGAATAGATGGTGGAAAGACAATATTAGACTTGATAATAATCTTTCAAAAATCACCCACATGCTAAACAAGCAAGCTATAGAAGTCATTGAGAAAAGCCATTACAGCGCATTCTATGAAACGGATCTAGAAACCATTCTCAAGGAAAATGATATTGAACAAGTAATAATAACAGGTGTGATGACACATCTTTGCTGTGAAACAACTGCGAGAGATGCATTCATGAGAGGGTTTGAGGTTTTCTTTGTGGTAAATGCCACAGCTACATATACAGAAGAACTACATCTAGGAACCCTAAGAGCGATATCTCATGGTTTTGGTACATGTATATCAACAGGGGAGATAATCAATGAAAAATAAACTAATAACTGAAGTTGCTTTGATTGGAGGAGGACCAGCTTGTGCAACAGCTGCAATACAACTGATTAGAGCTGGAATAGACATAATTCTTGTTTCAAAGGAAATAGGAGGAACCATTAAGAATGCTAATCTGGTTGAAAATCTCATAGGTTATCCAGAAGGGGTAGTTGGGAAAGATTTCGCCAGATCATTTCAATTACAACTAACAAAAGCTGGTGTTACAATTATTCTAGAGGAAGTTCTAACAGTTGAGCAAGTAAGTAGTGGTTACACAATTAAAACAGCTGAAACAGAAATACACAGCGAGTATCTTATTGTAGGCACAGGATCTATCCCTAAGAAACTAGAGGTTGAGGGTGAAAAAGAATCTTTTCTAAATGGAAAGTTGTTTTATGAAATGTATAATGTTAAACAGTTTGCAGACAAAAAAGATATCGGCATAATAGGAAGTGGAGATGTAGCATATGATTATGCTCTAAATCTTCAAGATGTAGCAAATAAAATATCAATTATACGTAGAACTGATAAAACATCGAGTCTTCCAATTTTGCAAAAGCGAGTGAAGAATACAGATAATATTGTTCTTCTTAACGATTATGTGATAAAGAAAGTAGAGCTCAAAGACGATAAAATATCTCTTGAAATGGATGTGGATGGAAAACCTATCACTATGATAAAAGACTTAGTTTTGGTTGCTATAGGTAGAAAACCAAATTATTGTTTTCTCTCTGAGGGTATAATCACTGAATATAACAATCCAAAATCAGATTCTAGAATATACTTTATTGGTGACGTAAACAAAAATAATTTCAGGCAAGTTTCGATAGCTATGGGAGATGGAATGAAGGTTGCAATGGAAATAGTTAAAGAGGAAGCTCAAGAAGAAAGATATCATGGAGCTTCTAGGAAAGTATGGTAAAGAAGATTTAGCAATTCTTTACATAGCTAAACAAGAAGATGAAATTGTAGAATTTGTTGAAAGTCTACAACCTCCTATTCCTAGAGAAAAAAAATGGGTTCTTGTTATTTCTACCATGTATGGCTGTCCCATCGGTTGTTTAATGTGTGACGCTGGAGAATACTATCATGGTAATATCTCTAAAGAAGGAATGTTAGAAGAAATCGATTATATGATTAAAGATCGTTTTCCGGATGGTAAAATTCCAATTGAGAAATTTAAGATCCAGTTTGCAAGAATGGGAGAACCTTCTTTGAACAATGATGTTCTAGAAGTCTTGAAGGAGTTACCAAAAACATATGACGCTCCTGGATTAATGCCTTGCATAAGTACAATCGCACCCAACGGGGGTGAGGATTTTCTAAATGAACTTATTTCTGTAAAAGATGAGTTTTATCCAAATGGAAATTTCCAGCTTCAATTTTCTATACATTCTACTGATGAAAATATAAGACATAAATGGAT
>DAOVRE010000002.1 GCA_030628305.1 Candidatus Heimdallarchaeota archaeon
ATCTGGGAATCATGTAAAACAATGTCCCGAGCAAATCTTGTGAATTGGTACCAAGTAGTTGACTCATCTATCGCTAAAGACATGTAATAGTCTTCAAAGTAATATCTTCTAACAGCCTCAGCAAACACCATATGTTGTGCTGGTAAGATCATTTGACTAATAACTTCTGTTACCCCAATATAGTACTGTTGTAGAATAGAATAAAGATTTGAAAGTTCTACGAATAAGTCGTAAAGATCATCATAGTCTCCCGCTAGATTGTTGTAATCTGTCATTAGATCATTATATGCATCTACAGTATTATTATAGTTAGAGCTAAGAATATTATATTTGTTCAAGAGATCATTGTACTCCCCATCTAATTCTTGGAAGTCTAATAAAAGGGCACCATAGTCTTCGCCTGTTAAATCTGTTATGAGATAACCAGCTAATCCACCGACACAAAAAGACACAAGTATTAAGCTTCCCGTTAATATATTTTTATTCATTTTTTAACCTCTGTTTCTGTTCCTTTACAAGCCTTGATTTGTGATATTGAAGGTTTTTTAAGCTTTGAAACAGTTTTCGGTTTTGGCTCAAAAAGGTAATTTCCCAACAAAATTTTACCATTTTATATACTTGTAGACAACTGTTAATAAGACGTTTTGAAAACACTGTACAATTGTAAAAGGTTGTGAGAGTTATGGATTGTTTAAGTATAGTTGCTGTGACTTGTATTGTATTAGGTCTGATTCTTGGTCTTTTTATCTATTTATTTGAATCAAAATCTTTGGGGACTGAAAAATTAAAAACCATAGCATGGATTATGTTGTTTGTTTGTATAGCTGTCTTCTGCTTGATGCTAGTTTTTAGTATTCCCCCAGGGTGAGTAATATAATCTGGTATGTTCAATTTCTTTTTTCCTTTTTTCTTTGAATTGCTTTTTTCTCTTTATTTTGCAAAAGTTTTCCAAAAAGTGCTTTGATATCAAACTACTGCAGTAACTTTCTTTCTTTATACTGCAAAAGGAAAAAAAGCCGATTCAGCAACAGAGAGCGATTTTATCCGAAAAAGCTATAATAATTATCATGCAGCACATAAGAAAAGTAGCTCAGCGTTTGAATATATCCTTGATTTTTCTTTTAGTTTTGAGCTTCTTGTCATTTTTGATAGATTCTTCATAGATCCATAAAATGCCAGCTAATCTTAAAATCGTTCTTTCTTCTTTAGTGATCATTCGAATCTCTCCTGGTCTTTTGTTTTTAATGACAAAATACGCATAGCAAAACCCTCATAAAGTCTGTTTATTCTTTCTTGTTCTCTATCTAAAATGAAAACCCCTAACTTTTTTCTAAATCGTTTCTTAATCATGCTTTTTTTTCTCCTGGTGATTTGTTTGTAAATAAATCCAGCAGCTGCTCCAGGGCAATTTTTTCCCAAGAAGAGTTAGAACCTAAAACCCCCCCTCGCGCCTTTATTGTCTCTTTGAAGGGACGGGTCTTGATGGTCCAGAAAACTTTCGTCCCGGGGTGGTCCATGCCAAAACCGAAGCGCCTGTCACTATTCTTCTTGGTAAGTGTCTTGACGTTGAAGATGGCCAGGGCCTGTTGCTCTTCAGGAGGGATAACTGCAGCTGCAGAAGTGGCAGCAGGAACAGAATTTTCCGCGAAGAGGGCAAGGTCGAAAGGGTTGTTGCGCAGATCAGCATGGGCAAGAAACCAGAGGTCGCGGACAGCGCGGAGGGGAGAAAGGAGAGTTAGGTTCGAACAGGACTTCTCGAGAATACCGAAAGCGTATTGTTCCCCGATAAGTTCACCAATCTCTTTAGTGGAAAGATCATCCCAACAACGGTAAAAACTATAACTTTCTTTGTGATACCTGGTCTTGGCCATGTCGATAGGTCCACGGTCCTTTATTTCATCAGACCATTCTTCAACGATCATAGTAAGAGGCATATCTTCTAGTGCTGCTTCTTTAGGAACACCACGGTCTTCTTTCCAAAGTATCATTGATGTACAGATTCTGGCATAAGATTCTGTTACTCCTAAATCGATGAAAAACTGCTTGAGGATGTTTCTAAGATATCTCCAACGATTAGGGTCAAAATCTGCCCGGTCTTTCAGTTCTTTCTTTCTAACACCTATTATTTCACGTGTATGAAAGAACTTCTTAATCTTGTTCTTGATCATGGTCCTAAAATTTTTTCCAGAATAAGAAGATCGCCTGATAGTATCATATTTTTCTTGATCTATCTCATCAATCATTGCATCGAGTACAGCAGAGGTAGGACTCTTTTGTTCCCCGTATAGTTTCTCAAGGATAATATCAACATACTCTTCCCAATCTGTAACCCAGGAAGATTCAAGGACCTCTTCTTGTTGATCTAATTCTTTCCAAGCATGGTATTTTGCTAAAGCAAAGGTTTCTCTAGCAAGCTGTAACCTTCTGCGAGGTTCGATGTTCCTAATTTTTGGGAAAACCTCTAGGAGAAAACCTTCAGTAATTTCTGGATCTAAGCGAGGGATAATATCTTTGTAACCAAAAGGCGAATGGTCTGAAGATAATGTTGCAGATGCTGCAGTAATAATTTCTTCTTCCCATGGTTCCCAGGAGGAAACTTTTTCCTCAGGAGCATCAGGTAGCTGCAGTTCAGGAATTTCTTTTACAGGATAATCTTTTGTGTTCAAATAGAAAGGAAGAACATATCCTTTTCCTACAGCTATACCATAGCCTTTCAACCTGTTCCAAGTTTCTTTATCACCTCGTTTTTTGGCTTCTTTCTTTTTCTCATCAATAAGTTTCAGAAATTCGAGATAGATCGCAGGAATGTATTTCTGAAAATAATCTCTGGTCCAAGAATCGGTAGGATATTGCAGCAAGATAAACAAATCGATGAAGATTCTATATCCTCTTTCGGATCCTTTTCCTGCAAGTTGATGAAGATTCAAAATAACTGCTGCAAGAGCTTGTTGTAATCCTGTTCTTTCAAACATGTAGTGACGCAAGCGCATAAATTGCCGTAGATCGAATAAACTAGCTTGATTATATGTAAAATCGTTTGATACGAGCAGATTCACAAACTTCTTCTGGAATCCGTGCATTAATAGCCCTGTGAGTTTGTCTTTGTGGATAACAGCATGAACGTTTTTTTCTTCGTAATAATTACACAGGATATTGTAAAACATTTCAACAAAAGTAGTCTTTCCAGACTGTTGCCCACCCAGACAGATAATTTTTAGTGGAAGGATAGCATTCTCGCCTTTTCTGAGTTCAGATTCTTTTTTACTAAAAATAATATCCTCAGGGACAAGTACTTCTTCTAGAAATTCTTTAGTTGTTTCAGCAATATTTTCATAGATCCTATTGATCTCACCTTTTAGAAATTCTTCTTTAGCTTTTTTACTAAGTTTATCTAATTCGACATTCTCTCTACGCTTAATTTGCAAAAGACCAATATAATGCTCATAAACTTTCAGCAAACATCTAATGATGTTGGTTTCTTGAAAAACTTCAATACATTCAAGCGCTAAATCAGCTGATACTTGTTTATCTGTTACTAAAAGGACTATGCTCCCGTCTTGGCTTGCACGAATCTTAATGCTTGATGCAATTTCATTACTCTCACCTGATTGTGCATCACGTAATTTTTCTCCTTGTTCTACAATTAAAATTTGTTTCTTTTTGATATGTTCTTGAGCATATTTGTAACTCCAAACAAATTTGATATCGGATTTATTCATGTGCTGCAGATCTTGGGCAATGCGTATTGCAAGAGTGCTTCTACCCGTTCCTGTCTTGCCGTAGATGTTGATAACACAGCCTCGTTTATCTTTTGCCCTGAATTGCATCTCGCGGATATAATGTTGTGAAGCATCACGTTTCACGCTTTGTTTAAATGTTACTTTATCATATCTTTTACTCGCACGAAGCTGCAACATGGTTTGTTCGAGAGGACTAAGTGTTCTTTGATTGCCAATCATCGCTAAAATCAACTTTTCCTATCTGTTCTTTCATTTCTTCCAATTCTTTTTTACTTAATTTTTTTCTAAATATGCCTATAAATGACCAGAAATTAGCAAGTACTGCCAAACGCATTTCTCGTATTATAATTGGAACGAAATTTCGCAAAGTAATATTTTCAATAACAACCTTATCTATCTGAAATTTGATGAATACACATGCTACAATTGCGAAGGAAGGAATGAAGATTATAAGAACGAGATTAAGTACTTCGCTGCCTGTTGCTTCTCTATCAAAAAATATTTCAAATTGAACATAATCATCAGGAATTTGCACGTCCTGCGATGTTGCATTTGCTGCAATCAGTTCAAGTGTTGCTTCTTGATAACCATACCCTATTTCTGACATGTTGAGATCTCCTGCTTTATATTTCATGTGTACTACTTCAGGAGGCTTGATGAAATCAACAGGATTATCATATTGAACATAAGCGAGCAGAGAATTATTGATTTTCAGCCTATATCCTGAGATGTAGATAAGAGTATAGTTGTAATATTCTTCCAATCCTTCAGCTCTACCTGTACTCCAGAAAGAAACTTCGAAGGTCTCAAAATCGGGATATAAATCGGAAGAAAATTCTACTACACCCCACATACCAGCAGTGGTTTTGGTTTTCTTGCCTTCACACAAAGGAACAATAAACAATGTTAGAAATAACAGTATGATAAACCATCTTGATCTCATAGTACCAACCCTCCGCTGCTTTCTCTATCTGCTATTGCTCGCCACATCGATGCTTCGACTTGAGTTGATACAGCAGCATCGAGTATTAACTTGCTAACCTTCGTATTCCACAGTTGTCTGAGACTATTATATTGTAATTGAAGAGCAGAGAGGTTGAATGGGTATAAGTGAGGGAATTTTTTGGCTTTATTGTAATTATTTCTTGTAGTAATAACATCCTGCATTGTCACTTGTAGAGAAGGAATAATCGCTCTAGCCCTTTTTGGGTGTTTGGCATATCGCATGACCAACTTCAAAATACTTGAGGTTATATTCTCAATATTAAATGATAAAGAAAAGATCGAATCTATTTCTGCATCAAGTTTTGGATCAGATACTCGAATCTCACGTTCAGTTCTTTTAACTTCTTCCTTGATCAGCTCATATATCTTTTCAAATTCTGAAACAGTTTCGGGCATCTTATACCGACTCCCTTATGGTATAATCAGCAGCAGATTTGAACTTCAGTATTCGATTGAGTATGTTACTGACAACAATCACTCCTATTATCAAACCAATGGCTACAATTACTATTAACCAAGGATTAGTTTTTGCGAAGATATCAGAAGTGTATTTAATCAAATAAATGAAGCCAAACACGAAACCTGTAAGAAAAACGAATTTAATTAAAACAGGTATTATTGTTTCAGAACTTATCTGAGGCCCTGCGCCCCATCTTCTTTTTCTTGGACTCGCTCCAGGTATTTCAGCTCCTGATGTTGTAACGGGTATAATGTCTCCTTCCTCGGTAGTACTAATAATCTGATAGTCATAATTTGTATTAGTCCTTCTGGCTGATTCCTCTGCTACTCTCTGGTTGAAAGTATCTTGTTGTTGTGCAAGAGTGAAATAAAGACCAGCTTCAGATTCCCGTGAAGTGATCAGTTGGTTCCTTAAATCAGCAACTTTTGAACGCAATTTAGCAGCAATTTTTGACGAGTAAAATAATTGTTCGAAAGTAGCTTCCAATTCTTTTTTATCATCGTATTCGTAGATGCTTTGGAGAACTTTGTAAAACTCTTTCTTCAATTTTTCGACTTTTATCTCGTATTTTTTATGTTCTTCAGTAAGCTCTTTTTTAAGATCTCTTAGTTGTACTTCCTTGAGCGCGATTATTTCATCCATATCTTTGATCCTTTGAAGGGATACATCGCCAGGAACGTTTGATATTAAGTGCACCTGTCTTTTCTCTTCATTCAAGACTTCTATCTCAGAAGTGGTATCAAATTCCCTTTCCTGTACTTGTCTAAGTCCATCACGAGCGAGCTTAAGCTCATATCTCATCGCATCAACAGATTCCTTATCAAGTCTCTCTTCTTTGAATGGACGTTTTTCTGGCAGATCAGGATGATGATAAAATCCCCTATAACAACTAACTGTTTCAGTATGTCTCAAAGTGATAGGTTTGCCCGATCGTTTTGCAGTCATATAAAAGTCCAGATTTCTTGCAGAAACATAATCATATCCTACACTTTGGAAGTAAGCTTCGTGCAGTCTTAATTTTTGTGCATAATAGAAGACCAAAGTAAACCAGCCTATGACAGCAACTGTTATCCATAGAATATTCGTCCAGTTATCTTTTGATAGAATGATGATATCTTTATCGATCAAAGTCTTCTTAATCAATATTACTTCTATTGCTGCAAGAACGGCCATAGTAAACCAAGCAGGATACATCATGATCTTCATATCTCTATGACTCCTTGGTATCTCAACCCAGGTCTTGTCAATAGTCACATCTTTGTCATGGACCACATCAAAAGCTATCCAGGCGTTGGATGTTGTTTGTTGCAGAATAGTTGAAACGATTTGACTATTGGAAATTTCTATCTGTTCAATTAACCAGCCCTTTCCTTTTGTTTCAAAGATTATCCCTACATCTTTAACTTTGACTCTAAGATCTTTGGAAATAAGTTTAGCTGTAGGAATAAGTGTCGTAGGGTTTTTCTCATATTTAACTTTTAGAGGATGAGACATCTGTTGCCTGATCACTTCTTTCATTGTTTGTGACATATTTTTTCACCTTTTTCTTGTTTTTTTAAACGACTCCTTTTTCTTGTTGAAGTTGATATTTCTCCCATTGGTCTAGACTAATAAATCTTAAACCACCTGCATCTCTGACAAGTATTTTAGGCTGTAAGCCGAAAAGAATCCTCAGTACACGCATAAAGGGTATTAATACAAAATTGATACATTTAATTGCTCCCCATTTGATCAACATGCTAATTACTGCAAGCATCATAGCTAAGAAGACTGTTTCCCAAATAACTACTAATTGGGCTTGTTTTAGTTGTTTTTCAAGTATTTCTTCTTGCCCCTCAAGTTCTTCAGCCCAGGTGTCAACTGTAATAGTATAGACATTCTCTTTATAGGCTAAATCGACATATTCGCGAAGTGTAGATGTGTAATAGATGATGTGTGTCCCGTTATTGATTTCCGTGTCCAAGGGTGTTACAAGGATGTTATAACTTGAAGACATCATGAAAAGCGTCAAAGAGGAGTGCGGACTGATATCCCAGGTTTGATTTGCTGATCCGTCTCTATGTGAATCATACAAAGTCATTCTAACAAAGACCTCGTAAGGGTTCTCAAATGTCTGTAAGTTGAACGGAACCACTAAAGAGATATCAACATTATTAGTTATGGTCCTTGTAGTTTCGTAAAGCAAATTGTCATAGAAATCAAAAGCTTGAATCTCTAAATAAGCTCCGTCAAGATAATACTTCTCATTTGAATAAATACGCGAATCATTGACAATAATCTTGCAAGTCTCGAAAGGCAGACCAACTCCAGTCGTTGTGATAATATCAAAATGAACAGTCCAGATAGTTATTGCAGGTTCTACAATTGTAAAACTAAAACATTCAACAAAAATCAGCGTAGTTCCATTGTAAAGACCTATAGTAATATTATGAAAACCATAATCAACAGTAAAAGTCCAAATAGATGTTCCTTCACCCGCATAATTTCCTAGCCAAGTTCCATTGTCAGATACTCTTATAGTCTGATTAGCCCAACTCGTAAGAATATTAACTGAGATAAATCCTGCTACTAAATCTACATCCTTATTCCATACTTCTATGATCAATTCTGCAGGAGACTCTGGAGCTACAATAGTGAAACTAAAATATTCCACAAATATTTCTGTTGTACCGTTTAAAAGCCAAATTGAGATGTTATGCAATCCATATGAAGTTGTAAAAGTCCAAATAGAAGCGCCCTCATCTTGATAATCTCCAAGCCATGTAGTGTTATCTTTTACCCTAATACTTTGATTGTTCCAGTTCGTGATAATATTAACGTAAATCTGACCATTAGCAATATCTAACTCTTTGTTCCAAACGTAAATAATTAATCCTTCGGGAACGGTTGGTTCAACTATAGTAAAACTAAACACAAAGATAAATTCTTCACTAGCACCATTATAAACATAAATAGAAATGTTATGCATTCCATAAGTTCCTGAGTTGAAAGACCAAATCGTAGCTCCTTCACTCTGAGCAGAACCTAACCAAGTAGTATTGTCTTTTACTCTTATTGTCTGGTTACTCCAGTTTGTTATTACGTTTACATATATTTGTCCAGCAATTACATCTACTTCATAATCAAAGAACTCAAAAAAGAATTCTGGTGATTCAGGCGCTACAATCGTAAAACTAAAAACTAGCAACCATTCTTCACTTGCCCCGTTGTAGATGTGGATTGTAATGTTGTGGTAACCGTAAGTTGGTGTGAAAGACCATATGCTAGCTCCTTCGCCAACACCACTGCCAAGCCACGAAGAATTATCTGCTACTCTGACTGTCTGATTGCCCCAATGTGTTAAAACGTGAACATAGACTAGTCCTGCAGAAATATCAACATCATAATTTAGAGATTCAATATAATTCGTGTCTGCAGAAGGTTCAATAATTGTAAAACCAAAACTAAACACCCATTGCTCTACAGCATCATTGTAGATATGGATAGTAACATTATGGAAACCATAACTAGCTGTGAATCCCCAAATGCCTGCTCCTTCAGCAATAGCATCTCCTTTCCATGTTCCGTTATCTGCAACTCGGATTGTTTGGTTACCCCAGTAGGTCATCACATTTGTATAAATAAGTCCTGCAGCTACATCTACATAGTAATCTAAAGCCGTAACATAGTTTGTTTGAGATTCGGGTAAAATTATCTTGAAACCAAAAACAAACTCATTCCACAATTCTGCACCATTATAAACTTTGACTGTTATTTCATGATATCCTTGAGAAACAGCATAGAAAGTCGTTATGTCTCCTTCTGCTTCATCATTCAACAATTGCGTCGTATTGTGCCAAACGTCGATCGTTTGATTAGCCCAGAAAGTCTTTATAACTAAATTTATCGAACCTTCAAGATCGTAATCATAAGATAGAAAAGTATAGTAATTATCAACTAACGAAACTCTATAAGTCCAAGTATAGATGTTTTGAGTAATGTAACAATCATCTGTTTTAAACGGTTGAACACTGATGAAATGTGTTCCAACTGTATCAATGATCAAAGGAACTAAAGATGGGTCTTGATAAACACCAAAATAATTGAAATCAACCCAAACATTGTAAAGATAATCCATTGACTCGCTTTCAATTCCAGCATAGTTTTGAATAGTTGTATAAGGCATTTCTTCTTGATGAAGTAGTTTTATGTCATATATTCTCCAAAGGTCACCAGTATTTTCTCCAGTATCAAATCTGATTCCATAAACATCACCAGACCAGCCCGAAATTTGAGATAAGTCAAGTGTAAGAGTAACAATCTCATTTGTTACTGCATAGCCTATTAATCTATCTTCAGCAGGAATCTTTGAAGTTCCTATAGAATTAAAAGCATAAAAGAGTATATTATTCGTAGCTGAAGAATCAGTCCAAAGTGTGATTATTAGAAAATTGTAAATTAATGAATCAATACAAATAGTGTCATCAGCAACAGCCCAGCGAGAACCCCAACCAAAATTAGGGGCTGCCCCTATCGTTTCATACTGATAATAACCATTCTCATAAACTTCATTGTCAATATGACTGCCTTGAGTAAAATTGAAAAACTCTGATTCCTCTTTTCCTTCTTCAAAATCTAGAGTATCAAATTCTATATCAGTGAAATAGTCATTTGTTTCTTGAAGAAAAGAACATTTATGAAAAAGTTCAATATAATCAATTGTATACATTTCCCATGCGTTAGTAGTAGCATATCTAAACATCAATCCTGCGACATCTGTCCAACCATTATGGTCAGATAAGTCAATCGTAATAATTGTCCATGTGTTAGATAAAAAATTAGCTCCATAATAAAGTTCGAGATTGTTATATGAATGAATTTGTAAATGGGGGGTTGTTCTATTAGAAAATATTCTTATTTCTAATTGATTATAATATTCAGAATTTAAGTCTAAAGCCTTTCTTTGCTTCATAAAAACAAAAGTTTCATCTTGAATGCATATATCCATTCCAAAAGCAATGCTTCTATAATAAGAATTATCATAAATAGAAAAGCCTTCTTCATCCCCTTCGCTAAAATCCCAAGCATCTAACAGCTCCGTTTCAGCGTAATCTGTGTGAGTAGGAACAGAGGGAGTGAAATAATAACTACAGTTGTTGAACTCTCCAGAGCTGTAAGAATAAGTATAAATTTCATACTCTTTTTGTTCTAAAGCTTGATTGTAGTTTAATTCAAAGAAACCACTAGTACTTGTTAGATTTGTTGTGTATTCAACTGTTTGACTACTTCTTTCGAGTAGTGTTGTGTTGAGTGTTTGCTGACGTTCCAATATTGGATTCTTGTAACCATCCCAAGAGAGTAGGGTTGATTCTATCATTGATTCAGAGTAACCAAAAGTCTTTATGGTAGTTGAAGTAGTGAAGATTCTGAAATTATCGAAAAAGTTCGTTAGATCAAAATCTGTTAAAGTTGTTGTGAGAGTAACTGTATCAGTATGTGTAAAAACAAACTCTGTAATCCATCTATCTGTTACAGAGCCATCGTTTACAACTGTTTGATCATCTGTCGTTAAGGTCATCGTTCCAGTTTGCAAATAAACAGCATAAGAGAAATAGTAATTATTTTCAGGTAGAGTTAAACTAATCTCACTTCCAACTTGTTTAATCTCGATATAACTGACATAAATTCTATCACCACTAGCTGCATACCAAGTACTACTACCATAGTAAATATCTATTTTGTCAATTATTTTACCTGCTGTAATATCAAAAGAAAATTCTTCCATAGTGTATGCAGGGATTAATTCAACAAAATCTTGTGTTGAAGCATCACTAAAGTGTAAAGTTATCTTTACTCGATCTACACTCGTTCCACTTGTATAAATTTCACTTGTAAAAACAGTATAATCATCTGTATTGATTGCTAAGTTGTCTCGTCTAGCGCCAAGATTAGTTCCTCCTCCAGCTTCATACAACCTTAACTTCCACTCATCATACTGTTCAAACCTATCAATCGTATCTAAACCATTCAGTTTAATATCAAATTCTTCTACATCTTCTTCAAAGTCACAAGCATCGCTTGACTCCTCGAAATATTCAATTACACCACCAACATCTAAAGAAGAAAAACCATCGAAAGAGACCTGGGTATTCAGACTTAAATCACCGTAATCGACTAACCAATCATTAAGATAGTTGCCAGTCTCAAAACTTATATCCGTAAGGAAAGACGTGCTAACTTCTTTTATAGCAAGATGATTCTGGCAAGTAGAAAGAAATAACATCTTATAAGTGATCTCAACTGGACTAGCTATTTTCCAATAATCAGAAACTCTTGTGACTGTTGCTGTTGGATTTATCGAGGAATAATCAAAATCAGTGTAGACTCTAATCTCTTTAGCATGAGGTATTGAAGGGATGTCAATCGAGATGGTTTTTACAGTTGGACCAGTGTATTGAACTTCGCTACGAACATTGTTAGTTATTGTATCTCTAACAAAATAAAACTCGTCTATTTCTGCAAAAATGCTGTTTGCCCCGAGAGTTATGGTAGAAGTTTCGTCAACATGAGAGCCTAATTGTGTTTTGCCATCGGTTGTTTCTTTATATAGACGAAGTCTAAGTGTTTCAAAAGTAAGACCAACTTCATAATATAAGTATATTTGAAGATAATAGTAGCCTTCGTAATCTAATTCAGATTGTGAAACTGAAACACTTCCACTCAAAGTAGGTGTTAAAATTGAATAATAATTAGCACTTGTATCAACTGAATTAGCTCTTAAATTGTAATAAAATGTTCCATCTCCATCAGCTTTAATCTTTACTGTGAGTCTCCCTGCTGTAACCCAAACAGAAGTTGTTATTGGAGAATCTATTGAAAAGCCAAAATTGGCATAACTATCGTCATCAGTAAACATATAACTATAATCATGTAAGAAGACTGAATATTGTGGGAAAAAATTCTCGCCAGTATCCGCTTCATATTGATACAAAGAATAGAAATAACTAGTATCAAAAGATTGCTTGTTGAACTCTATATCCGTTTTTATACTTTCACCAGAATAAATTTGATTAAATTCTATAACTGATCTCGTAGGAGATTCAATAACAGAATCATCGATAAATTTAGAATCAGTTATTTGTTCATTAATTTGCGGTTCTTCTGAAATATCAATTAAAGGATTTTCAGGAGAGACATAAAACATTGTTCCTAAGAACAATGTCATAATCATTATTGCAGTAAATTTGTTGAGTTGTTTAGTATTAATTTTCATTTTTCCACCTTTTTTAATTGTTTTTCATTCATTTTATTTTCCTCGCATAATCACTTAAAAGATAAACAAAAACACCGAAGAGGGCTATAGAACCAAAAACGATTATAATAGCCATATTCAAGATCTCAGACCAATCTGTATTGGGTTTATCAGTATTAGGATCATGAACCCAAGGGTCGTTCGTCTCTTCAGGCAGTATAACATTAAATTGCCAATCCTGGGAAACGGACCAGCTAGTCTGGTTATCAATAGCTTTGATATAATGAAAGATTATATCGCCTTCATTAGCTCCTGACGTAAAATCTAAAATATAAAATTCGGTTTCAGAATCATACGTTAAACTAATATTATGCCAAATGCCATCAGCATTAATTTTGTACCATATGGAAACATCGTTCATAGTATAAACGGTTGTTACATTAGCTATAATGGCTGTTTCACTGCCTTTTTCAATTGTGATGTTCAGTCCTGGAATTACAGAATGAATTATAGGCCCATCCGAGGCTTCTTGTACAGTTATCCAAACAAGATCTACAGCATAATTGCCTGAAGTGTCATAAACTACATCATCATTATCTGTGATGGTAGCACTTAGAATTAGACTGTCAGTTTCTTTAGGTGTAGATGGTGAATGTTCGGGATTGCTAATTACAGGAAGAGTTTGGTCAGTAACATTAAAACCATAGGTTGAAGAAACAACAGAATTTGGTGCATTGTCTTTTGCTTGGATATACCAATCAACATCATCACCAACAGAGTAGGTTCCACTTTGATAATACCAATTATCACTTACCCCTTCTGTCATAGAATAATTGTTCCAACCACCTAAATTAATTCTAATCAAACAATAAGCATAAACTACATCATCATTATCCGTTATAGTAGCAGAAATTTTTACGTCATCTGTTTCCTTTACAGGAGTAACAGGGTCAGTAGCTGGACTTGAGATAACAGGGTCATCTTGGTCAGTAATGTAGAATGAATAATAAGAACCTGAATTGTCTAAGGTTTGCCAATTATGTACTGCATCTCTAGCCTTAAACCAATACTCAATTAGTTCCCCAATATTGAAAGTTATTGCAGTCGTAAAACTCCACAAATCACTTGCGCCTTCGGACATAGTTTCATTGTTAAATGCCCCACCATCTACGCTGTAAAAGGCAAAGGCACTAATTACATCTACATTGTCAGTGATAGTACAATCAAAAGTTATCTGATCTGTTTCTGTAGGAGCGTCTGGATTGTGGTCAGGTACAGTGATTACAGGAGCTGTTTGATCCGTAACTACAAAATTGTAATAACTGCCTGAATTGTCTAAAGTATGCCAATTATAAGCCAAATCTCGAGCTTGGAAATAATAATCAACATCATCACCAATAGAGTAAGTTCCACTTTGATAATACCAATTGTCTAAAGTTCCTTCTGTCATAGAATTGTTGTTCCAGCCCCCAGCATTAACTCTATGTAAAGCATAAGCATTGGTGACATCAACATTATCTGTGATAGTACAATCAAGTTTGACATCATCTGTTTCTTTAGGACTATCAGGAGTGTGGTCAGGAAGAGTGATAACAGGGTTTTCTGTGTCAGCTCCAGCAGGAGGAGCAACAGCAAATTGAAAATAACTAGCTCCATCTGTGACTGAAGAACCTACTGTTGCGGTGCCTGTTTCGCCCTGTGTTGCACCCATGTCTTTAGAGCCAAAAACACCACAAGCATCCGTTCCCGCTGTTCCTGAATTTTCCTCGTCTATTTCGGCCCAACCTGTTCCAGCAATAGAAAATGGGCTTCCATCTCCACCATCAAAAGCCAAAGCATAAAATACTCTGCACTCATCGACTGTTGTGGTAATTCCTGTAATATCAAAAGAACTAGCAGAAGCGATTTCTCCTGTATAATCAGAAGCATGAAGTGGAGTAGAAGCATGCGTTCCAGAGATACGTAAATACCAGCCATAAAGTTCATCAACAGCAACTGAATGCGATACTGTTTGTGTTGCTGTTTCATCGCCAGTAGAAATCTTCCAGAACATGGCGATATGTGCATCTGCAACTGACGTTCCCGCTTCTCCATCTTTTGTCCATGAGCCATCGGCCATAGTAAATTGTGCAACAGCTGTAGCGTCATCACTACCTGCCATGATTACTAATAAATCGCCAGTAACAACACCAGAAGGTTTTGTCAAGTCTAATGAACTAGCTGTTGCTCCAGCACTGTTTGCAGCCAACCAACTTTCTAATATTGGAGTTGAAGCACTGACTGGTAAATAATTAATGTTAGCGACTAACGGTAAAATAAAAAGTATTATGATAAACAAACTTAATCTGGTTTTATTTCTGTTTTTCATGATACTTTCTCGCCTGTTAAAATCATTTTAAAAGGAAAAAAAAGAATGGTTATCACTTGTTTTGTTCTCGCTTTCATATTATCTCATCCATATTTAAAAAAAAATAAATTAAGACAGTAATGATTTAGCTTTACTGCCTTTAGATAGATAATATATTCCAGCGATTACTGCACCGAGACCGATGATTCCACCAACAACAATTAGAGGAACTTTTAATTGTTCCATTAAGCCTTTACCTAGATCTTTGGCTGCACCCGCAACACCAACTACACCGTTAGTTACATGGCCAAGTGTGTCTTTAATCATGTTTGTTGCATGAGGAACAACACCTGTGATTGTCTGCCCGATAGGTTTGATAATACTAGCTGCAGCGTTACCTAATGATTCAAGAGTATTTGCTGGAGCATCGATGACTCTATGCACAACGGTTGTAATTCCAGAACCAATTGCTTTAAAAGTGTCCTTTACACTATCCCAGAAGGTTTCTGTACCAATTGTGGATCCATAGATCAATTGTTTAAGATGAGTCATAGGGTCATCTTCATTTGAAATAATACACAAAGGTAAAGTCTTTTGTAAGGTATTATGGACAAGTGAGCGATAATCGGTTGTGTGTTTCATCTGTTCTTGTAACTCTCGCTTCATCAGCTTAGTTAATCCTTGATTGACTGAAGTCTTCCAGAAAGTATGAGATAGGACATAGCCTGTGATACGGTCAGCGGCAGTCATGTGTCCTTGCTGTATAAGTTGCTGTTTCCAAGCTGCTTTAAGGCTGGTTTCAAGAGCATTCGCAGTAAGCCAGCCTACTGCACGGACATACATGTCGTCTCGACCTTCAATCCGCGCTGGAACATTAAGAAGCTTTGTAGAATTCAATTCTTCAAGTGTAGATGCTTCAATGACAAAGTTTGACATTGAGGAGTCACCAGCAAGCATCAAAACAGGATTGTTGTTGATCTCACTATATTCCATACCTGCAGCAATTACTTGTGTTCCCACTAAATCAATATAAGTCACATCGTAACGATCATCGGCAACGAGTCTATTGTTCTCAAACTTGAAAACAAACAGTCCATCCACGTCTATATTTTGTACGTGAATATTAACACAATAAGGATAGGTCTCGTTAGTTTCAAAAGCAAGATTATACCAAACATTGTGTCCAATAGGATAGACTTCGGCATTGATAAGCGTCTTGTTGTAAGACCAAGCACCAGTAGCTGTAGCAGAGAAGGAGACGGTTAGAGTAATAGCACTTGTACCATCTTTGGAATAAACCCCATCAAATAACAGATAAGGATAAGTTTCCACTAAGAAGTCTTCTGTAATGTGCTTAGAGGTATAAACAGCATTGGTAGTATTTTTGACTAAGTAAGTTTTTGTACCAGCTAATTGAGGTATACCCCAATCTTCCATATCAGCTTCTTCTTTAGCTTCGGGCGTTAAGGCAATTCTGCCTGAGTCTTCATCAGTTTCAGCTAGAACTGGCATTAACAGTTCAGCACTAACTGATTCCACGCTATACATTTTCAGACCTTTGCTTGATACAGTTTCGATTGTGACAGTCGCATTTGCGATAATTGTCATATCAGGCAAAACCTCTTTCTGTGTTAATTGTGCTAAAAGCTCGTCTTCATCAGAAGTGTAAGATATCACAGTAACACTGAAAAACATTGATCCAGTTAATGTAGCGAGAAAAATAATTACAAATATTTTTGTTTTTACTTTATTCATTTTATTCATTTTTTTTCACCATTTATTTTTTTTTCTTTACTATTTTTTCTTTCTAAGAATAGCCCACATTGAGAGAGCACCAAGACCAAGTATGCCGATACCACCTAGAATTAAGAGCCAATTGTCGGTAATTCCTCGTTCAGCAAGTGTTGTTCTAGCTTTCGCCATCCAAACAGCAATAGGTTTAGCAACCTTGCCTGTTGAAGTAACAAACCAATCCAACACCTTAGTTGAAAAACTTGTACTCTTACCTGCAGATCTTACAGAACTAGCTAGAGCAGCATTAGTTACGTCTGTTATGTCCTCAGCACTTTCGCTTTCCGATAGTACTTTCGGAGTCACTTCAGAAGTGATGGTAACTGTTCTCAAAGATGATTCTTTTGCTTCAGTTACGTAAGTGTTTAAATCGCTCGAAATAGCTTTTTCGTCCCTATATGTATCGTAGACGTAGTCTGAAGTTTCAGCGTTAAGCAAAGTATTTATCCAGGCATCAGAAATATTGTAGCTATCAATTGCAGAAACCGTGACATCAAGGAAAGTAGCCCAAGTTTCATAAAGGGTATCTTTGACGTCGTCTGCATCTTCCCAACCAACGCCATTGACAAGATTATCTGACCATTTCTTCTTAAGGTCTTCAGGTATTTTCATTATGCCTTGCCAGTCATATATCGGCGCAGTGAGGTTTACAGATGTAATAGATGAAGCCATTCTTATTTCTGCATACCGCGAATCAACTAAAGCTTGATCAGCAGGCAACGAGAAAATATAGTAAGCATCACATATAACATCGGCAAAATTCATGTGCAAGACATATGGCCTAGAGCTGTTTGTTGTCTCTTTGTCTAGTCTGTACCAATAATTAGCGCGTGTAGCCATAAACTCATTGAGAATTGTTGTATTAGTTGTGTCGTTTGACCATCCAATGTTTCCAGTAAGAGAGTCAGAGTAAGAAGCTATAATAGAAGCATTGGCTGAACTTGCTGAGCGCATACCCAGAACAAGAGCATATTGATAAGAAACAGAATTAAAATCAGTAGCTATAGTCCAACCACTTTTCTGATCAGTAGTATTCTCAATAAAATATGAGCCTATATTCAAGAATTTTTCTAGCTGCCAAGAAGTAACTTCCCCTTCTTTGTCTATAGGAGCATAACAGGTTACCTCATTATCTGTTTCAACACCAGTTAATCCCACATCAGTAGTTAGTATCACATGCGTCTTGCCGAGTTTGTCTTTGTAGATTTCGTGGATACCTAGATTTCCATAAGGGACGAAACCGTCTGCCATAATTGCAGCTAAGTAGCGCGAAGCAGAAGTGTCAATTGTCACATCAGCTGTTGTAGTCAAAGTTATATCAGGAAAAGCCAGTGTAGTAACGTCGTCAGTTGCGGCGATTGTAAGCGTTGTAGATAAAGAAAGCAGTATTACAAAAGTAAAGAAACAAAGTTTAGATTTTATATTTTTACTTTTCATATTCTTTCACCTAACAATTAAAAAATTGTCCAGTCACTTAAAAATGGTTAAGATACCTTATAAATATGTAGGGTTACAAAAAAATGGTTATTTATTTTCACAAATTGCTTTAAAACGACAGTAAGAGCAAGAGTGAGAAGGAAAGCGAATAGGATAACAACTATTAACTAAACATTTTTCACTAAAAGTAAGATCCTCAAAAGAAGTTCTTTCAGGACCAAAAACTCTAGAAGTTCTGCTAAGTTTTAAATCAGATCCAGTCAAAGCATAATTTCCTCCTTATTTTTTTCCCTTTTAGCCATCATAGGAACAAAACTTTCATTCCTCCTGTTTGCATCATTAATTTTATCTGATTCCATTTTCTTTCTAGTAATTTCCTTAAAGGTTTGGTACATGAAGATACAAAGAACAATGATTGCAAAGATGAAACAAGCGATAGGAAGAATAAGAATATAGATGAAAGCGAGCATAATTTCATATAATTTCATTAGCTATACAACCTCCATGTAGCCATTGCTTTCAATCTATTCAAACTATAATTCAGAAAGCGTTCTTTCAGTTCAGTTTTAATTGTTTCTTCTAAAGTTTCTTCAGGGGAGATTATTGTTCTTTTATTCATTGGAATCATACTCGTTTAGTTTTATATTTTTACTAGGAGCTAATAGATGGATGATTAACCACTTTAACAGAAAATATAGTAATAAATTAGAAACAAAAAGAATCGTTACAAAGATAGCTACAGCAAAACCCATATTATTGGTTTGAAAAACGAGAAGGTTTAGAACAGTTAAGCCTAAAAAGAATATAGCAGTCGATAGAGTTCCAACAAACAATACAATCATTCCAAACGCTAAAAAGTTTTTATCGAATATTTTTTTCCCGCTCACGATCCTTCACCTTCCTTTTCTTCTAGTGTAGAAAGTTTTACTTTTGTTTCTCGGTTAATAGATTGTTCACAGTTGTATTTTATTCTTGCAAAGATTTTTAATCTTCTAGAAATTTCTTCTCGTAGTTCTACAATTCTTGGTATATCTTTTTCAGTATCAGTATAGTTCGCATGTGCTACTTTACCAACAAGTTGTGTATATTCTTTCAATAATTCATTCATTTTCTCACTTCCATAAACAAAGATATTTTTGGGTGGGTGTTATCAAATAGATCTGTATTTCTTAAAATAGGGGAAAAACTCTGACCGTATCCTGAAAGAAAGATTTCTTGAAATCCTGCTTTCTTGAGCATCATTTTTGCTTTGTTTTCATTCCACCAGTTAATGTGATTACCCAAATTCTCATATTGAATCTTTAAATCACATTTTTTTGTGTATTTAGATAAAATGTTTTCGTAATTATAACGTCTAAAGAGACGGGCTAGTTCCTCGTCTGTTGGTTTATTAGTTGCTCCATCTTGATGAATTGTAGAAAATTGAGAAGCAAACTGGAATAAGAAAACTTGCCCAATTGAAACATGGTTTTTATTCCAGTAAAAGAATGCTCGATCTCCTGCAAGATAAGCTCTAAAACTTAAATCTATATCAGGTGTTGAGAAACGAAATATGCCTCCAGGTTTAAGGATCCTATAAGCTTCATTGAACAAATTCTGTGAAGCTTCATTAGTAATATGTTCAACTGTATGAGCAGAATATACTATTTCAGCAGAATTGCTTTTTACAGGGAGTTTTTTCAAACTGTGTAAATCAAAATCAACAAATTCCGCTTTCTGGCTCTCAGCATACCAATCGCTCCTAAGGTCTATGTTAGTCCAATAAGGATGAAAAAATTTACCAGCTCCAATATTGTAAAAACATTTATTTTCTAGACTTTCTCTAGAAAAGAGTTTTTCGTATAGATCTAAATCAAATTCTTTCTTCTGGTTAGTTTTGGAAAGTGTATAACCAAAACGATTAATAACTTTTTGTATACTTTTTTTAATCATTCCTCTTTCATTCTCCATAATTTTCTTTTGGTATTTTCTTTGTACGTTTTTTCGCAGCAGTTCTGTATTCTTACTGTAATTTGTTGAAAATTCATTATGCCAGATCCTTTAGTCGATATTTTATTCTAGGCCGACCAACCTCTCCTGTTGGAATTGTTTCTTCTTCTATTAATCCAGCAGCAAGTAATTTCCTTATTTGTGTTAATGGAGCAGAATCACTCACTCCCAAAAGCAAAGCTAATTCTGAACGTGTTAGAGCCCCCCCAGATAATTCTTTTAAGATTTTCTGACATTTGCTATCGAGGTTAACATAAACTCTCCTCTCTGAGAGCTTTTCTTGCCTTAAACTTAGTTTCTGTACTGCTTCATGTAGTATTTCTATATCTTCTTTAGTGGCAAGATTATCTAGAAAAACAGCTACGTTTTCTACGTTATTATTGTTTTTAACTAAATTATCATTCATCAGTTGGAGATTCTTCACTAATTCTTGGTTCACTGACTCCTGTTCTGTTCTATGAATATCTAAGTTTTGTTGTATGCTTTGTACTAGCTGAGTTTGATGAGGAAGATAGCTTCCGACAAAAAAGCGTGGAAAGTAGAGTACTTCATCAACTAAATCTGAACCTATTCCTTCCCGATCTACCATAACATATTTTTGGAAAGCCTCCCATTCAGGCATACCTTTTGATGAATCTATTCCCCAGTCATTAGTAAGCACTTTAGTTGTTCCCTGCTGATAGAATTTGTTTGCTATCTCTTGGAAAAGGTAGGTCCTATTTGTTTCATGGAAACGAACCTTGTCTTCTTTTAGGTTTACTTTCAGTTTGCCTTTGCTTAACCTCTTTTCCACAAACCATTGAGCGAATCTTCCCACTTTGCTAATTGTTACATCTTTGTATGCCCTGTTGTTGGGATCTTTCTCGCTGACTGCAGGACAATAGATTTCCAAGACATGTCTAAACATCTTGACGGTAAACTGTACATCTTCAAAATAAGTGTAAAGAGGATCGAAAACAAACCTCTTCATAGAGTAATCTTCAGCTTCCCAAGAACCCATGCCACGTAACTTCTCAAAGAGATGGTCAGGATAATCGTGAAAATAAGTGCCAAAAAGAGCATGCAAACCATAACTTTCTTGCATTGTCAGAAATTGATTGTCCAACGAGAGCCCCTCTAAAGAATTTTTAAAGGGATTACTGACACCCCCAGAGAGTTTTCTGACAAAGTGAGCAGGAATGTAAAAATAATACTTATTTTGTCTAATAATTAAACCACAAGATTCTAGCTCAGGAATAGCATCTTGGAAATACTTTCTATCCTTCTTAAGCTTCTTATATGCAGTAGATTGACGAATCGGTTGAGGATGATATTCTAAACAAAGTAGCATAAATTGATGGTGTCTTTGAAGATTTCTTTTGAAAGGCAATGTAGATGTCAGAAGAGTTGTCAGATTTTCTTGAATAAATTCAGCAGAGACCTTCTTAGCTATATCTACAGTTATATTAAATAACCTCCAATTGTTTTCTGTTTGTAAGTTACTTTATCTTCTTTAGCTGTTTTGGTTACAACTAGCTCAATGGGTGAAGGTTTGCCTTCAAGAAAAGCTTCTATTGCCTCATACTGTTCTTTAGTAACTAATCCAACAAAATCAGGATACCTGAGAGGAGGAGGAAATTTACCTATTAATGTTACTAAAGAAACATGATAACGTAAACGTTTGGGATTAGGATTTGTTAAAGCTGGATGGGTGTATTTTTTCAAGTGGAAACCTCCTTCTTTTTGTGTATTAGAATAATAATTTTAAGAAAATAAATTGAAGTGCAAGTTACATTCCTAATTAGCCTAGGTGAATACCAACCTCTAGTCCATTGAACTGATATTTTTCTACCAAGAAATTCAAAGTGTAAAACCAAGATCAGATAACCTCCTGTAAGGTGAATAAAGAGAGAGGGGAGAAAAAAAGAAGGAAGGGATTTATGCATGAAAAAGTTCCCCTCTCTAGGTGAACAAATGAAGAAAAAAGAGCATAAACTACCTTCTTATAAGATAGAAACGGCGTTCCAGTAAGTCTATCTTCTGAAAAGGTAGGTAGGTGTTTTTGCTTAAACAAATTACTAGAGAGTAGATCAAATTTAGCTGAAAATACTTTTTCTAATAATTTGTTTAAGATACTCTCAGAAGTGTTTCTAATAGCGTTTTCAGTATGCTGTAAAGGGGGTACCCTTCTAATATATTCC
>DAOVRE010000263.1 GCA_030628305.1 Candidatus Heimdallarchaeota archaeon
AGCTGCAAGCATTTTCATTGTTTCAGTATCTTCCAATTGTCTAGCTAGCTCAGGAAACCAATTGTCTTCTTCAAAAAGAGATTTCTGACATTCAAAATGTTCAGGTTCCATATTGTCAAAAACGAATATTCTCAAAGTATTATTGTTTAGAGACCAAAGGTCTTTATTGACCATATCAACAGCGTTTCTAAATACTTCATCAATTGCAAACCTTTGAATTGGCATTCCCCTAAGAATTTTCTTAAGCTCAGGATGGACTATAGCATCATCATGTTTGAAAGTCATTGTTATACCTCAGTTTGAATTATGGTTCCACAGAAAGGGCATTTGATTTCATCATGGGACCAATTATTTTTTTTATCAAAGCAGCTGCGAAAATTGTAAGCTGTTTTTGTAAAACTTTTCTGACATTGTGGGCAGTCTAATTTTTGTTCACTCATAGTTTTTCAAACTCCTTTTTCAATTCTTCAAGGATTGAAGGATTGTCAGTATAAAGTAACCAAGTGGTCATGTTCTCACCAGGTTTATAGAAAAGAATTGGAGCAGCTCCATCTTTCAAAGAAGGATCAGAATTATAGGTCCTACAAGTTTTCTTGAAAGTTATCCGATGGGTTTCAGGAACAGTTAGCTGCAAATGATGTTTATAATTCTTGGAAGGATCAATATTCCAGTTAAGCTTGACATATTTAGATTCAACTTTTTGAGTTGGACCATTTTTAGGTCGAGGTTGATTTTCAAGAGTAACAATACTTGCTAATTCTTCAGCTAGCCTTTTTTGTAATGGAAGGAAATGTTTGTAAATAATCGCTTCGATTTTGGGGATAAGATCTATCTTATCTCTTTGTGCATCTATTTCTTCACTCATCTTCGTTCAATACCTCCAACATTTGTTTTAATTCATCCCTTTTTGAATAGGGAATCCAAATTTTAATTTCTCCAATTTCTAGAACAAAATGGTTATCAATTAAATCATTTAGACATTTCAGTTGCTGGTCAATCTCTTTCCATTCTTCAGTTAACGCATCTCTAAAATAATCGAAATCAGTTATGTTTGCTTCTTTCATTTCTTCAAAAACACATCTCATCTTATTACCGATTTCCAAAATTTGTTTGTGTAGTTCTTCACTCATCATAATCCATCCTGCTGATAATCATCATCCCACTCAGCATCCCAATCATCATGATAGGGTTCGCAATCGTATCCAGGTATTGGTTGAGAACTAGCAAAGTCATCATACAGTTTTTCATGATAAAGTGAAGGAACAGATATATC
Source organism: Candidatus Heimdallarchaeota archaeon (assembly GCA_030628305.1). The sequence continues at coordinate 1,274 of DAOVRE010000263.1, forward strand.
TCTAAAAAGAAAGAAAGTAAGTTTTCTATTAGTGAAAGAAGGATTGCTTCTGCTTATTCTCTGATTCTGTTTGGACTTGTAGCTTCGTAAATCTTTTCGAGCAAATCTTTTATCTCCTTTGTCAAATTCTTGGGATTTCAAATAATTCTTCCAATCTTTTCTTGTTGCAGTATACATTTTATCACCTAAAAAAATTAGGAATCAGAAGACTCCATTTGGAGCTCCTGGAGAATCTTTTCAGATTCTTCATCTATGGCTTTGATTTTATTCAGAGGAATTTCTTCATCAACAAAGTATAGTAGCATATCCTCTCGTTCACAATCTACTTCCTCTTCTGTGTCGAAGTCTGTTAGAATGAAACCTATATCTCCACCATTAGAAAGCATATATTTGAACTTCCCAGATTTAGCTTCTTGAATATTCAAAAGTCTGTTTTTCAGTTCATCAAAAGATGCTTGAGATTCCGCATCTTCGGCAGCTGAAATATGTTTAAGAGGAATTTCTTCTTCAAGAATATATTCAGCGATATCATTAAGCTCAGATTCTACTTCATTTATTAAATCGTCTATATGATAAAGTTCTTCCACTCCATAATCATCATTAAACTTTAGCAGATAGGTATCAGGAGCTGTTTCATCTCTGTACTGGTCACAAGTATTCAAAGTAAGAGTAACTTTATGGTCCAGAACCAAATCTTTGGCAGTTCCTTGGATTCCACAATCCCCCCTCTTTTTACAGGTAGGACAAGGTTTCAATTCCAAACCTTCGATTTGCTCTATAAGTTGATAATAGCAAAAACTATGGTAGCTTTTGCTTTGATAGTTAGAAACAGATGGTTCTCCTTTCTTGATCTCTTTGTTACATATGAAGCAAAGTTTCTTGAGCTTATCAGGAAGATCAAAACCATATCCTGGACGTTCATAGAAATCTTCACAATTAGGTTTTTTCTTTGTGGGATCAGCAATTGGACAATACCATTCCTCATCTATTTTGAGTTTGACATCACAGACCTTACAAGGATCTTTCTTCTTTGCTTCTTCTCTTTTAGCTCTTTCAGCTTCCTTTTTTTCTTCTGTAAGTTTTGCTTCTAATCTTCGTGCATCAACAACCTGGATATTATTCTCTTTTAGAATATCATAGAAAGGTTTGAGAATTTTCGCATTTTCAAATTTATATTCTCGTAAATTAGCCTTTGAAAGCAATTCATGAAAATGCATATCAAAAAGTTCCTCATCGTTTCGAGAAGACCAACAAGAGGTTTTACTAATAGTTTTATCTTTTAGACCATCTAGATTCTTCTTAATGTATTTTCCAAATTTCTTAGAATCTTCAGTAGCTTTTTCAATATCATCCTGTTCTCTCTTTTTGGTTCTGACTTCAAATTCCAAAGTATGGGTAGTCATTCCTTCTTTTACAACTTTTTTCAAGAGCTTATCTTGCTCTTTGGGTTCAAGAGAACTAACAGCTTTAACATGAGCAGGAGTAATCTGACCAGTATCAAGTGATTTCTGTACTATATCAGAAGTATTCAATAAAGCAAGTCTTCTAGATATCCAAGATTTAGTTTTACCTATTCGTTTACCTATTCGTTCAAAAGATAATTCAGTATGATTTCTGTATGCTTTCAAAGCTCTAGCTTCTTCGATTGGAGACATTTCCATTCTCGCAAAGTTTGCAATAAGTGATGCTTCATAAGCAGCTGCATCATCAACATCTAGAACTTCACATTTGAGAGATTTTTGTTTAGCTTTCTTTGCTGCAGCAACTCGATGGTGTCCTGAAATTATTTCATAAAATCCATCATCTATTGCACGTACTAGAATAGATTCAATATTACCCATATTGCTACCATCATTGCGTTTCTGATTCATGCTATCTTTCAAGAAAGAGATATGTTCATCATTAAGTTTAGATCTGAATTGAAAAACAGTTGTCTTGAGCTTATCAATGTTGATTCGCATAGTAGTAAAACTTTGCAGAGAGATCTGTTTCTCTTTTTTCTTCTTTTTTGTCTCTGCTACAAAAGGAACCCCTTCTCTAGTTCCATTATC
>DAOVRE010000042.1 GCA_030628305.1 Candidatus Heimdallarchaeota archaeon
ATTTTATGAACAATGATTCTAGATATCGAATCGAGTTGTTTGGAATGTTAAACTGTAGAAATAGACCTTGAGCTGAACCTATGATTCTATTTCGATAAATTGTGAAATCATGGAAATCAGCAAGTTTTTCAAGAATTTCTAATTTTCCAAGATCTGAAACTTTAACTATTAAAGAGACTGTTTCAAGACCCAGAGATTCAGGTATATATTTAGCTCTAATCCCCTCAATATATCCATTCTTCACTAGATACTGATAATGAGCTTTTGCTGTTTTATCAGTGATATCCAAAGCTTCAGCTATCTTTGAAAAGTTAGCTTTTGGATGTTTCTGCAAGAATTGAAAAAGTGAATAATAGGGGATCATAAACCTCAACTACACTTTATGGGATTGTTATTCCAATGTAGGGATCTCCTTCACTTCCACCAGGTGGATCAAATACTACCACGTCAGTTACAGCAAACCAACCATTGTCATTTGTAATTAGAGTTGCTTCAATTGAATAATCTCCAGATTCAGTGGCATAATTGTAAAATGTTATTTCAAGTGTAAGTGTTTTTAGCGATGTTATGATATGTAGAACTATTTCCTCTTGTTCCCCTATTGGGTTTGTTAGACAGACTTTGAGATAATAGTGTTTTGTGTTTGAATCCGTATCTATAGCTACTGTAATTGAAGTAAAGATGTCATAACCTATGTAGAATGCATCATTGATTGTTACTGTATGGATTTCTTCGTTTCTCAGTGATCGATTAGCTTGAACAGAACTCACTGAATATGAAATGAATAGAATTGATGTGAAAAGAAATATCATTGAAATTAAACGAAATTTTTTCATCATAGAAATTTTCCCTATTGCTATTTAAATTTATCTCCGAAATATTTCAAAAAAAAAGAAGTAGAGAAAACTCTACCTAGGTGATTAAAGATAGAAGTCAATCGCAGTATTGCCATCAAACTCTTGAGGTGTATCTCCACCATCGAAAGGATAAACAGATGATGCATAATCAAATGTTGCTTCCATTGATGCAGTTCCACCTAATTGTCCAATGAGTGTATATTCTAGGAAATAATATGTCCATGCGCCATTTTCATAAGCAGTCATATCATATCCATACCCCTCATCAGTACAGGTAGTTGTTAAGTAGACTTTAGCTGCGTTTGCATTTAGCATTACATCATTCATTCCTCCTGCATAGCAGTGATCTAGAAAGATGAAAGTATTGCTGATTGATGGAGCCATCATACTTTGGAGTTCTGAATCATAGATTAATCCATCTTCACCATTTTCTCCTCCAGAAGTGTCCCACATACACAATACTTGAACATAAATTCTGTCTCTTCTGCGACGAGCACCTATGTTCACTTCTCCTCCATGACCTGAACTTATAAACGCAACAATGTCATTTTCATCTGCTTGTGCTATGATTGTTGCCCAAGCGTTTTTCACGTTGTATTCAGTTGCCAAACCATCATGTTGAGGATAGTTTGCTGGATTTGAATCTCCTAACAGTGTAATGTCATATCCTAGTGGACTCAAATAGTTATACCAATCAGTTGCATCTTCATCACAGAAAGAAAGATCACTAATTGCTTTATAATCACTAATTCCAATAATTAGTGCGTATTTGTCTACTGGATCTTCCAGACCTTGAACAGATGCTACAGTTGTGACTAATATGACTAAAGTAATGATTCCGAATAAAAATGCCTTTTTCTTCATTTTACTCACTTTTGTCGGGTATATTTACCCAATTGATAAAATCAGAATATATCTTATAAGTTTTGTGCAAAAAATCGGAATATTTTGTATAACTAATCCGAAACATTTCTCACGTCTGGCTGTGCATAATTCCCTCTCCCCCGCACTTATTTTACTTTCAATACTTTCTATCTGGATCTTCTTAGTTTATTGGTCGCTCCCTCTTTTTACGCTATGCCGTTATCGGGTTCATTTTTAGGCTCTCTAGTAATGCTTGATATTTTTTCACCTTAAATCTGTATAGGAACAACTGGAAAAATTTTATATATTAGTTTTTACAATAGTTCCATAGGGGTGTTTGTCTAATGTTATCCATGAGATGGAGCACAAGAAATATGTCACCTAAATATATTGTTCCTGTTGATTCTAAAGAGGAAAAAGACGAATATGTCAAAAATATGTATTGCAAAAATTGCAAAGTGAAATGTAGTGTAGAAATTGAGTTTCTCAAGGATATTGTTGAAGAGGGATACCACTATGAAGTTGCTAGGTGTATATGTGGTCGATGCAATAGACGTTTTGAAGTTAGTTTTTTTCCTACATTTTCTAGTATCAATATAAAAATCAAAACTGCTGATAACAATATGGCAAACTATTCTTTGTAAGACAAACTTACTCTAAATTTCAAATCCAAGTTTGGATAGCGGTTCTTTTATCATATATTCGCTTGAGGTTTTCCAGCATTTGTTGTCAAAATCATAATTCTCATCGTAAAACCAGTAATTTCGTGAACCTTTTTCTTTTGTATTTAAAACATAAACCTCTACATTTTGAAGTGTGTTCCAAATTGAAAACGCAAATTCAGATGCTTGTGAAGCGCTCATATTTCCCCACATAAACAGATCTGTTCCTTTTAGAATATCCATTGAAACATGAAATGGTGGAGGGCTATCTTTCATAAGATTGTATAATTGGTTCTTCCTTTCTTGAGTTACTGATGATGCGACAGCTATATATGTTTCAGTTAAATTGAATGATTTTCTGTCAATGAGCAATCTAACTTTATCTACATAGTTATCCATAACATAGTTGTAATGCCTGTGAGCATCAGTTTTACTAAGATTGAATTTCTCTTTCAACTCACTTTGTTTCTTGGTGGCATCGGATGCATTTGAAGTAAGCTCTCTTAATATTTTAAACTGAATGGTTTTGTAGTTTGTATAGGTGCTTTTCTCTTCAGATATTTCTTCATAACTAGTGGAATATTTTTTTAGTTTTTTAAACCATTTATCCCATGAAAAATTCCACGATAAAGTCTCTGAATTGAACTTTTCAAGGTCTGGATAAGAGTTTTGTCTTAAACCTGAACTTTCATAAATTCTGAAGGCATTGATATATTTTTTCTGTTTCAATATCTGGAAAAATTCTTTTAGAAAACCAAGTGTATTTGGTGGGATCTCGAATTGCATGTATAAACCAAACTTTCCCCCAAATGTTCTTGCCCTATATACCGTATATGGATGAGTATCACATGACTCTTCTACAAATTTAATGGATTCTTTTGATAATACTTCTGCTAAAACATGTTTTCTCTCTAATCCCAAAGTTTCAGGCTTATATAACGCAATTGGTTTTCTAATCATCCCTCTTTCTTTTAGATTATCGAGTCTAACTTTAACAGTAGGTCTAGATATCTTAAGTTTTTCAGCAAGTTCTGAGATAGATATGGTAGGATCTTCTACTAATGCTAGAAGTAGCTCCATATCTTTTACATTCATGCCCATAATTCTAACCAACATTTTCTAACTTTTTTATTCCAATGCTCAACCTATCTGTTACATACTTATTTTCTAAAAGTATTTTATTAATAATACAAGCATATGCGAGGGACATCTCCATTGTCTCCGCCAGGTGGATCAAAAACACATCTGTCATATGCAGTTATTCCCAAAGAGACTATGGTTCCACGAATAGATGTTATATACCATCCAGATTCTGTCGCATGATTGAAGTAAACTAACATAACATCTGTTTCTTCATCAATGATCTTCATTTTTAGTTTGTAATCATATGTTAGTCCTGAAGGGAGTGTTAGTTCTACTTCTAGAGAGAGGATTATAGTTGCAGAATCAGATAAATCATCATCTATTTCCAATTCCACTTCAAATTCAACAATAACGTCATTTTCTACTCCTGAATTATCAAAATCCATGTAGTATGCTTTTTCAATATTTATATCCAGCTCTGCATCAGCATCACACGCCATAACTCCCACAGAGCTTACTGTTAACACAAATAAGAAGATTGTACCAAACAGGTATTTTAATTTCTTACTGTAGTTCATTATAGAACAATAAGTAACATGTTTATTAAAAGTTGGGAAAAAAGGTAAATTATTCGCATTTTTATTGCCATTAATTTCTACTTATGCATCATGATTTGATGCAGCAAACTTTATGTTTTCTATCTTAAACCCTTCAAAAATCCTTTAAACGTCACTCTATTGATTTTTTATCTTGTTTTCCTTTTTCCCTTTTATTTCTCACCTTCACTGGCTTATGTACTGCAACATAATACCCCTGTATTACATATTACTGAAATTTGTCAAAAAACCAATGTTTTTTCAGGGAACTCACGAATTTTTGTTCAAACATTGAATTTATTACCCTCAAGGTAAAATAGTGATTAAGAGTTTTTTTGGTGCTAATATGTTTAGTGTTGCTAGTTTCCTGATCACATTGAGAGAAACAATTGAAGCTGCTTTGGTTATAAGTATAATTTTGACTTATGTCATCAAAGTTAAGCAAAATAGACTTAAGCGAGATATCTGGATAGGAACAGCTCTGGGAATTGTTATTTCGATCGGATTTGGTATTCTATTCAGTTTTGTATTAGGTAGTTTTGAAGACTATGAAAATATTATTGAAGGTTTTTCAATGATTCTAGCAGCTATCTTGATGACTTGGATGATTATTTGGATGAGCGAAACTGGTAGAGATTACCAAAAGAATCTTGAATCAAAAATAGATGTAACTATTAGAAATGAACAACGTTTGGGATTAATAGCTTTAGCCTTTATTTCAGTTCTGCGAGAAGGCATAGAAACAGTAATTTTTCTTACGGGTGTTGAATCAGTAGATGAAACTCCTATGGATATTCTATGGTCTGGTCTAATTGGGATTTTTGTAGCACTGATTTTTGCATTGATTCTTTTTTTAAGTAGTAAAAAAATTAACCTAAAACTTTTCTTTAGCGTGACAGGTATATTTCTAATATTATTTGCAGCTGGAATGCTTTCCCATGGTTTCCATGAACTTCAAGATATCGGATGGTTTAGTAATGAAAATAATTTCTTACAAACAATTGTATGGGATACAAGTTCATTATTAAATGACAAAACTTCGGAATTAGGGAAGTTTCTTAGAACACTCTTTGGCTATCAAGATCAGCCAACATGGTTAGAAATCATCTCATATTTCGGCTACTACTTATTAATGGGGGTTCTTTTCTTACTAGTGAAAATAATGAAGAGAAATAAACAAAACAAAGATAAAATAACAATGTTGAAAACTGAATCCACTCAGTAATTCCTACGATAAATGCTAGTATATTTTGTTTTATACGTTCCTTCATCCAATTTATCTGATTCTTTTGGCCATTGATAAACTTCTAAAGGAGTTCCACATTTTCCACAGACTATTTCTGTTTGTTCTGGAAGACCACTATCATTGTAAAGAAAATTAATTTTTATTGAATGGTCACAGATATAATCTGTTTTGCAATGGGGACAATGATGATAATCGTAGTTATTCGAAACTGTAGGTTTGAGTATTGCTACTGGACAGTAACAGGCATTCACGGTTTTTTTACAATCACAGAGTAAATGATGAGCTATTTCTGTCACGAAAAAGTCTAGAACTTACCTATATTTATATTTAACTTAAAAATAAACACTTTTCTAGAGAATTTTGGGTTCCTAAGCAATATTACTCGTTCTTTTTTGTGTTTATTTACCTTAAATCTACAACTCAAAAGCATTTATTTCCTCAAGTAGCTCATATGTTTTGCCAACTGCTTCATATACTTGTTTCTCACTTTTTCCACCTGTACAAACTAAATTTCCAGATTGAAATAATAGTAGAACGTTCTTAGGTTCTTGTAATCGAAAAATAAGTCCTGGGAACTGTTCAGGTTCATACATGCTATTGTCTAGCCACAGCGCTATTAGTTCAAGATTTAAACGTTTATTGTTGAAATTACCTGAAGCAACAATGTTTTGGATAACAATTTCAGGTTCCTCTGTAATTATTACACCTACTTTTTTCAATATTTTAGATATAACTTCTACTCCAATTCTTACATTTTCAGTAGATTTCGCTCCTGTCAATACGAGCTTTCCTGAACTAAATACAAGACTTGAAACCTTGGGCTTCTTAATTTTTAAAATCACTCCTGGAAATTTGTCCGGATAAAAGCTTATGTCAACTGCATCATCATCTATAAGATTCTGATACATTTCCACTAATTCAATCGTTGTAAACAAATTAATTGAAGCAACAATATTTTGAACTGTTATATTGAATTCAGGTTTTTTCATGTTATCTCTGTGTCCTTGTACCTATAAATTCAAATATTCCTTATTATTGAGCATGTAAGTATTTTGATATATCATCTATTTTAACCTTTGATGATTTACTTCAGAATATCACTAACAACTGATTAACATTCAAGCTCTTGGAACTAAAAAAAAAGATCACAAATCCTTTTTATCGTTAGCTAATTACTTTGTCTACCATTTCTTTATATTTTCCAGAATGGAGCGCTAAGTATAAGATTCGAAATATATAGAGAATTCTATCTGAATCTGTAAAGGTAACATCGCTGAATATTTCTTGAACCTCTTCTTCCTTTTCTTCGAAAACTCGAAAGATTTCAGCTTCAGAATCAGCTTCGATTTTAGCCATAATTTCTGCTAGTTTTTCTGGTTTTGGTGGTTTTATATCTCTTGATAGTGATAACAATTCTGATGCTTTTGATAAATGTTTCATACAGATATTGCATCTCCAATTGTCATCTTCCAAACTTTTAAGATAATAAATCTTAGCTGCTCTTACATACAAAATTTCTGTAGCTGTCTTACCCATGACAACTCTATGACCCGCAGGCGCAACTAACCCTATTTTTGTTAACTCTTTAATATACCTGTAAATTGATTTATCGGAACGTTCTAGTTTTACTAACTCCTTTTTAATCAATCCTCTCTCTAATCCTTTTGATTTCACAATTTTATTGTATTTAGTTTCTATATCCTTTACTGTCATAGGTCCAGATCGAAGAACCCAGAAAATAGGCGCATAGCTCTCATCATAAAAAATTTTCACTAATTTTGGATCTCGTACAACTCTTACTTGCTCTTGTTTAAAGCTTTCATCAAGTATATCTTTGTGTCCCATATCATTATTCACCTATTTTTTACGCATAAAAATATTGGTGTGTGAATTAAGTTTAATTTAATTGAAAATGCAGTTTATGTATAAAATACTAAAGAATAATTGAACCCTATATGAACTAAATCTTTAATCATCATTTTTTGTAACACTTCAGGAGATTTTTTTTGCTTTCTTCTAAATAAAGCATTGATGCAATACTGATGATGCTTAATAGTTTCTTTCCTTCTTCTAATTTTCCCTCAGTAAGGATTTTTGAAACTTCATCATATTTCTCATCAAGAGCATTAAAAAGATATTTATCCCCGAAATTTAATAGATTTATCAATTGTTTGCTGAAACAATCAAAATCTATTTCTTGAATCCCTTCTACAGCTTGAATAATTCTTGCAGCTCTTTGAATTATAATCTCTCCGTCATCCTCTCCCCACCAATCACTTTCTTTGGTGCTCATTAAGAACACTTTGGCGACACGACTAAAGAGATTTTCAGTAGCAGTCTTGCCTAGAACTAACCTTTGACCAGAATTGGCAACTATTCCCAATTCAGACAGTTCCTTGATATACCGATAAATGGTTTTCTCAGACCGTTTCATTTTCTCAAACGCATCTTTTGGTATATCCATCTTGATTGCTTTCTTTCTTACAATCTTGTTATACTTCTCTGTTATTTGTTTAACAGTCATTGGTCCTTCCCCGAGTGCTGATATTACTGGGAAATATGCCGGATCTTGAAATATTTTAACTAATTCTTTATCTTCTACCACCCAAACGTCTTTTTGTTCAAATTCATCGTCCATTATATCTTGATGTCCCATAATCAATTTCACCAAATATTCTTTGTCACTAAAATTTACCTCAAGAGCCTTAATAAACGTTTCCGTTTATCAAAGAAGATGTTCTCACCATTAGGGCTGTATTCTCGCTTTAAGAGATATGCTTATATAATCTTGTGAAACTGTATTCTCAGACACAGAGAAACAGTGTCTAACTTAATAAGAAAAACAAAGAGGTAAAATCAAAATGGCAGTAAAATTAGAACAAAAAAATGAACTGTTGAAAAATTTCAATGCTCTGAAAGCATTGTATAATCTCGAATTTGTTGAAGAAGAGAACTTAAGCGACCTCTTAGACCAGCTAGCAGAGAACATGTATAACAATACCGCTGATCTCAGCAAAGCATATCCTGATATGAAACATTATCAAAACTATCGCCTTAAACAATCCTTAGAAAACGATAGAAATCGTTCTATCGCTAAACTAGTGTTGTTCAGAGGTTCTTAACTTTAACTTATTCTTTTTCATACAATGAAATCAGTAGGACGAACATCAAAACTTGTGATAACAAGTAGTGAGTTACTATTAATAAATCTCAAGTGAGAAAAAATATGAGGTGGTTTCATGATTAACATAACCGAAAAAAAAGAAGAGTTGATAAGATCTTTCCAAAATCTTACAAAAATCAAACATTACACCTTTGAGGATGAAGACTTAATCCTATCCCTCTTAGATAAGTTAGCAACATCTTTGTTTGGGTCAAAATATGATTATTGTTCAACACCTGAATACGCTGAACACTGTAAAAATATCATCAAAGAAGATCTAAAAAGAGAGAAAGAGAAATATTTTGTTACAAAAGTATTATTGACTGGAACATTATTCTGATTCAGTCATCTTTCTCTCTTTTAATCTCTCTTTTGTATTTTTTCAAGAAAGGATGATTTAATTTTTGTTATCAGTTAGCAATTTTCTATACTTTCTTTCCTTTTTTCTCTTTTCCCCTTAAGTAATCTTTAAAATCATTCTTATCTAATGTAGACAATATATTTATTGGTGAATAACTTGGGAAAGAAAAAATCTACTGAGCAACTTGACAGAGATATACAAAACCTGGTGAAGAAGATTTCAATTATTGAAAAATTCGTCAATGTGGAAAAGAATCAGCAAGATACTCGGGTTGAAAAACTTGAAAAATCCTCTGAGTCGTTAGATAATTCCCTCAAGGCTCTTCGTATCGAAGTACAGGCTTTAAATCAGAATTTTGAAAAGAATTTAAGTGAACATGATGAAAAACTTGCTAAAATCATCGAAGATTTTAGTTCATTCCAAAACACCTTAGATTCTGAGATAGAAAAAGTTG
>DAOVRE010000092.1 GCA_030628305.1 Candidatus Heimdallarchaeota archaeon
AAATTACTTTATCCAGTTATAGCAGTGAATGATGCAGAGACAAAAAGTGACTTTGATAATGTATATGGAACTGGACAATCAACTCTTGATGGTATTTTAAGGTCAACAAACATCATAATAGCAGGAAAGATAGTTGTAATTGCAGGTTATGGTCATTGTGGTAAAGGTTTAGCCAAAAATGCTTCAGGCATAGGAGCTGATGTTATCATAACAGAAGTTGATCCCATTCAAGCTTTGAAAGCTGCAATGGATGGATTTCGTGTTATGAAAATGGATGATGCGGCAAAACAAGGGGATCTATTTATCACTGCAACCGGAATGAAAGATATTCTAGTTGAAAGACATTTCAAAGTTATGAAAGAAGGCGCCATAGTCTGTAACACAGGTCATTATGATGCAGAAATTAACATAGGTGATTTGGAAAAATTAGCAAAATCTAAGCGCGAAATACGGGAAAATAATGAAGAGTATACTCTTAAAAATGAAAGAAGAATCTATTTGCTTGCTAAGGGGAGACTAGTAAATCTCTCTGCAGCTGAAGGTCATCCCTCAGAAGTTATGGATATGTCTTTTGCCAATCAGCTTCTAAGTCTAATCTATTTAGCTCAAAAAGGCAAGGATCTAGAAAACAAAGTATATGACATTGACCGAAAACAAGATGAAAGCATAGCTAGTCTAAAACTTTCACTTATGGGTTATAAAATCGACACTCTAACCGAGGAACAAATCCGATATCGTGATGCCTATTATGAAGGAACATGATTCTTTCTTTCTCTTTTTAATATCTAAGAAAATGCCACAAGATTTTTAGGATAGAGGATTCATATAAAGAAATATAAGAAAAGGAGAATAAACCGTGATAAAACATCTTCTAATTCTCACAACTTATGGTCAAATATTTTATAGTCAGGAATTTGAGGAAACAGCACAAACAGTTGACGTAGCTCTGACTGGAGGGTTAATGAGTGCTATCTACTCTATGACTTCTGAAACTCAAAAAGAAAATATCTCAGAGTTTGAACTAGTAACCTCCAGAATCATTTTCCAAGAAGAAGAACAAGATTTACTGTTCGTTCTAACTGTCGACAAAAGAATGGATATCAAGGATACAAACGAAATTCTAAAAGCAATCTCAAAAAGATTCTTCGAGAAATATGGAGAGCTAAGAATTGATGGGCTAATCTTAACTGATTTTGAGAAAGATGCTACAGAGATAATATACAAGAAGCTTTGGTATCTAACTACGCAAGAAAGAAAGTTTAGAATATGGGATTATTTTGCAACTGTATTTGTTACGCTAGCGCTATGTTGGTATTCTCTTCTCCTTTTTGGTTCTCCACCGATTTTGGGCATGCCTGAATTCGATATAAAGACCTTTGTTTGGGAAAGTCTACTATTGAAGATAAGTGACCCAGGAGCTTTTGTGCTTCAGTTATTATTTTTAGTTGCGGTCATTGCGGTTCCAGCTATTGGCGTCTACTTGCTGTTTAAATTCACACATGTTAAAGATATTTTTCGCTTTCCAAGAGATTATCTCTCAAGACCGAGCAGAGCAAGTTATTCTGAACTTTTACCCAATTATTTCCTATTTACAATTTTAGTATCATTCCTAGTCTACGTTAGCTTCATGGCTTTTGGAGGAGGATTTTTTTCCGAATTGACAGTTTATCCTTTATATCCCGGAGGACTGTATTCTAATCTGGCTGAGCCTCTAGATTTCACGAATATATTTGCAAGTGATATCGGTGATCAATTTTTGATAGGGACAATTTCATGGTTTACATGGGTATTTGTCTTTCCTCTAATTTACTCTCTACTATTAGGAGAAAAGAAATGGCTAAAGGTTTATAGAAATTCAGTTCTTATTGCTTCAATTACTATTTTTATTCTAATAATCTGTTACATATTTGCTGGAGTAAAATATCTTGAAGCTGTTGGATTTCATCCTACTGACCCTGCAACATTTAGAACTGAACAACAAATGCTAACCTTTCAATTACTATCTACAATTCCACTAAATATTTTCTTCTATGGGTTCCTTTTGTTTTTAGGTATAGGTGTGAGCAAAGTAGCACCCTCTAAAACAAGAATTCCTTCTGTAATTGCTTTAGGTATTGGAATTTATGCAACACTGATTCTTCAGAGACTAGTCTTCTTCGCTTTGGTAGCACCCGCCTAAAGAGGTGGGTGAGGCACCTATTTTTTTAATATTCTCTTTAGAAAGTTTTATATCAGAAATTTACTCTTGTAAAAAAGAAAGTGATTTACAGTGCTAAGATTCACTATACGCTTCTTCTTCCACAACAAAAAAAGAACATTACAAGCTACAATGACGCTTACATTAGCACTAGTTATTTACATTTCTACAACTCTTCTAGTACGAGGGTATGCTGGAAACATTGCAGGAATGGCATCAGTCATTAAACCCTCGAATTATTATCTTATAACTGAATATGATATGAGTTTGTCAGAGAGTAGATTAGGCTTTGAGGTTTATGAATTTCTCGAAAATTATTCTATCCACACACCAAATGTGGAAGTGGTATTACCACAAATTTACATCCCAATAACTGTTGAAGGGGAAACAGGAGCGAGAATAGACACGCATTTACGTTTACTTAATTTTACAACGTTTGAACTTTATCAACGTCATAAATATACCTACACTCTATCTCAAATAGAATCAACAGAGGTAATTATGGGGCAACAGATTGCAAACTCAATCTCTTCAGGTATTGGAGCAAATCTGGAACTTGAAAGTTCTGAAATTTATGTTAATGAAACATTCTCAATGATCTATGCAAATAATCTCACTGTAGCAAATATAATCCAATCAGGTCAAGAGTATGACCTTGAAATATTAGGCGATAGTAACGATTGGTTATCAATATTAGGCATAGATTATTATTCTTTTATTGAATTCAAAGTCCTAGATACAAGGGAAATAGAACAAATTAAAGAAGATATAACTGAAAGATTCAAGTATTTAGAGATCAATGAGGAACAGCAAACGCATAATTTCATCATTTATGCAACCGAGGAAGTTATTAAAACTCTGACTCTACTTCAAATATTGTTCTTTGTTTTGATGTTAGTTTCAATAAGTTATAGCATCTATACACTTGTCAAAGAGAGTGAAGAAGAGATTTTCATTTTAAGATCAATTGGAGCGACAAAAAATCAAATCGTGTTGCTCTTCATGTTACAGGCTGTTTTAATAGGGATAATTTCATCGATATTATCAATTATAATAGGATATTTTGCAGTAAGTGGAATCGTTGCAATAGTTTCAGCGACTATTAGGCTGCCCTTTTTAGCGTTAAATTTTGAATTAAGCTTGGTAGGAATAATTTTCCTATTTGCACTAGTTTTGTCAGTGCTTTCGGGGATATATCCATCGTTAGTAGCAGCGAAAATCAGAGTTATAAGGGAGGAAAAATAATGAATTTACGATCAATTTTCCTCTATAATATCATACCTAAGAAAAGGATGTTCATAGCATTCATTGGATTTCTCATTAGTTCAACAATAATCACAGGAGGAGGTATTCTTTTAGTAAGTATAGTTGAATCAACTACTTCATATTTAGGTGAGAGTGATGATATTTTGGTTATTTCAAATCCAGCAGCATCAACACCTTATACAAGCATTTTACCCTTAGAATTAGCAGATACGATAAAATCAATCTACGGTGTCATAGATGTTAGTCCAGAAGTAATGACAGCAGCAGTGCATAAGAATAAGGCAGTATACTTCAGAGGAGTCGATGTAACAAAATTCTGGGAGTTTACGGAAGTAGCTTATGTAGAGGGGGTACCTCTGAGTGAAAATGATACTTATGATGTAAGTGTAGGTATAAATTACGCGGAAAGAAATAACTTGGAAATTGGGGATTTGATGACCATATTTTCAACTAGATCGAACGCTGCGATAGAACTGAGGGTCAAATCTATATTCGTCACAAGTTCCTTGTTAGATGATGAAATTATTGCTCCATTATGGATCGGGCAATTCTTCTCATTTGAAACATTTAATTATGTTACACACATTAGAGTCAAAATAGATTTAGATTTAATACCTTCAAAGGAAACAATAGAAGAGTTGGTAAACAGCAAGTATGGTTTAACTACAATAATTAATACTCCTGGAGGATCAACTGAATTAAATGCAACAATATATGTTAGAACAGGTAAAGGAACTTCAGTCAAGGATGAGGTAATAATTAACGATTATCTAGCAACCTTTAATCTACCTTTTGGAGAGTATGAAGTTCAAGCTGAAATTGACGGAATATTTTCTGAACCCGTGAAGTTCATACTTGATGAAAACACTACAAAATCAATATATGTAAGCTATATAGAACGAGAAATTCAGTTTCATGTTGTAACGGATGACGCTGAACCAATAGAAGATGTAAGAGTAACTGTATACAATAGTGAAGAAGGAGTACGTCTTTTAGGAAGGAACACTAGACAAAGGTATACAGACCAAGATGGATACACATCACTAATTGTTGGAAATGGCAGTTACATAGCAGAGTTCAGTTATGGTGAGTACTGGAAATCCTTTAACTTTGTAACACAAGAAACAAATGAATATGAAATCACACTAATTAGTAGACATCCACAAATAATTGTCAAATCACCTCTCAATTTTTCAACGATTATTGGTGATAAGCTTAACATCTCAATTAGAGCAACTACTGGTTACTCTATTTTCTTTTATCCCGATGGGGATTTAGGGGAATTACAAGAGTATCATTATAGTGCAGAAGGAATGGTTCCCCCTCAAAGCATGTTAGTACCTTTCGAAGAAGGTTTTCATAGTCTTACAATATTAACTTACAATAATGACTATTTACAAGATTATGATAAAAGCAAAAACTACGCAGAAACTACTATATTCTTCACAATCTCAAATGATTTTCCAACAGATATTGACTTCCTGAATGTTATGAATGGATCACAAATATATCCTCTAACTATCTTAGAGCTAAATGAGACACTAATTTTCAATCAGGGTTTATTGTATAAATGGAACAATAATAGCTGGGCAAAAGCAGATGAAGGTTTCATCGTCAGCCCCAGCGAAATTGGAATTCAAAAACTACAAATGAAAGCTGAAACAACTGGAGAGAGTAGAATTTGCACTTACTATTTCATAACTAAATACACCCCTGAAAAAATTGGTATTATTGGTTCAAGTGAAGGACTAAATTTCAAAGAAAATGATACATTACAAACATGGTTTAATCCTACATTTACAAATTTTACATATCGCTGGGATTCTAATCCAAATACACCTATAGCAAATAACGGAGAAATAATTGTTCAAGGTTTAAGCGAAGGGAATCACAACTTATCTTTAGCTATTTTTACAGGAACCCATCTCTCTTTCCGAAAATATGAGATAATGTTCGATAACACGCAACCTAACATAACAATAAGTGCTACAAATGGATCATCAGTTGAAACGGGTAGTTCATTATCTTATACTATTAATGAACCATTCTCTTATGTGATGTTTGGTTGGAATAATCAAGGTTATTCACGTTCATATGAAAAATCGATTCCTGTACCTGTAGAAAATGGTTATCATAATCTAAGCATCTTAATATGTGACCTTGCATGTAATGTGAGAATTGCCAATTATACGTACAATGTAATCAATTTCGCAGGTTCTACTGCAATAGACTTCTATTTACAAGATGAATACAGAGGACTTTTAAATCAAAGTTACATAGATTTACAGATACATTCCGAACAATCATTATTCAAAATCGATTACGAGATAGTTGGTCCTTCAATCGTATCTTTCTCAAGAACTAGCTTAGAAAAAGAAAGAGTGTTTTTACACCCTGGATTGTATAGTTTATCTGTAACTTACCACATAAGTATATTTGAAAGTAGAAAACGAACCTTTGAATTTCATATTTGCAATGGACAAAAAGCATCTGAACTATATAGTAGTGCACTAAATGAAACCTATTTTGGGAGCATTCTTGTAACATTCCCATACTTTGATGTTTTATTTACTATTAATGATATATCAAGTATTTTTGTAATAGATGGAACCCATGACATTTTTTATATGCTTACCACCTATCTAGGGGTTCAATACAACATTAAATATACCATAGACACAGAATTGCCAAAGATAACCATTGTGACACCTAATAAGGGAATCGAAACACTTGATGAATTTCTTGAAATTGAAAGTAATGCTGTAGAGGTTTACTTCAAACTTGAACATGATCCAAGAATAATTCTTTACAACAGAACAGCAGTATTTTTAGAGTATAATCAAGAAGGTAGACAATTAATTACTTTCTTTTTAGTAGATTCATTTTATAACACAAAGACAGTGATTTATGAGTTTTACAATGGTCTCAGTTATGTTCCAGTAACTTTAGAGTTTCAAGTTTTCTTGTTTGGTAATGATTTTAACATCTCCTTTCTGGATGTATCAATAAGTAGCGAAT
>DAOVRE010000196.1 GCA_030628305.1 Candidatus Heimdallarchaeota archaeon
TAAAGTTTAAATCTCGATATTGATAGTTTTCTAGATTAACACCATACGTTGGTCTAACAACAATATCTTCTTGTTTTAATAATTTTTTAACTAACGATGTTTTTCCAGCCCTCTCTAACCCCAATAATGCTACACTGAATTTGTTTCTTCCAACAATTGATTCTTGTTGAGATGTTGCTTCTTTCCGAGTTTTCTTTTCTCGTTTTTCTCGCTTAGCTTTTTCTTCCATTATTCGTTTTCGAAATTCATAGAAAGACATGTTTTCACCTATCTTGTAGTCAGTAACGGAGCTTGGACTTGCTATTAGTTCAACTGAATATACTTATTATTTATATTAATGTTTTCGCTACTTGTAATATCTTTTTTAACATTGTGTGTATCGTATTTAAGTCATTCCAAACTATCAAGTGGCGGAAATTGAAGGTTAACTTGGAATCCATCTTAAAGCAAATAGAATGAGTATTAAAACACCTAGAATAATACAAACAATTGCGAAATTATACTTGCGTGCAATGAAGACAAATAATTCCATAGTGAGATAACCGATTATAGCAGTTACCAATATTGCTATAATAATCAACCACCAATCAGCTGGAAATATGCTTTCATGTTTAATCAGTTTGACTATAAGATTAAGAATGAAACCTCCAAGTACAGCTGGGATACTCATAATAAAACTCCCCTTAATTGCATCTTCTTTATTCACAGAAAAGAATAACAAACCACTCATTGTAACACCTGATCTACTAATACCGGGGATGATTGTGAATCCTTGTAGAAGACCAATAAATGTCATCTCTTTTTTTGAGAGATTTTCTATTTTCTTTCCCGCCTTCTGCTGTTTTTTCGCGTAGAAGAGCAATCCAGCTGTCACAAGAAGCGCAACTCCTACAATTAGCATAATATACTCACCTATAGATGGGTCAAGAGTTAAATAGTAAACTAAGAAAAAGCAAGGTACCCCAATGATTATTGTCCCAATGGTGCTTAAAACTAAAAACCATCGCCATTGTACTGTAACAGGATCCCTAACTTTTGGATTGATATAGAGATAAATTTCTTTGCGATATTTTACAGATACAGCAATAAGCGTCCCCAAATGAAGCCACAAAGCAAGATCTAAAGCACTGCTAGAAGGAATTCCTAACAAAGCTGAAACAGTTATTATTTGTCCTTCAGAACTTACAGGTAACCATTCTAGAATGCCTTGAATAAAAGCGAGTAGTAAAAGTATCCAGAAAAGCATCTCGAGAATAAAATGAAAAAATGGTTATAAAAAGCTATTCTTGGCTAATTCTCCAACGAATATATTCTTCTAGTTTTTCTCCAACGGGTACGATGGTCTCATTTTCCGCAATGGCAGCTTCAAAGTTTTTTATTTTTAATGTAAGAATCCACCCTTCGCCATATGGGTCAGAATTTAAGAGATTTGGCGAATTTTTTAGTTTTTCATTCTTTTCTATAATCACTCCATCAAAAGGAACTTTCAGTTGCCCTATCCATTTCCCACTTTCATATGTCCCTAACACCTGACCTTTTTTCACTCGTTTTTCTAATTTCATTGTACGAACATATTCAATGTCTCCTGCTTTTTTTGATACATAATCATCAACACCCAAAATAACTTCAGTGTTAGATTTTTTCTTTATCCAAATATGTCCAGGTTCTCCTGTCACATAAAGCAGGTTATCGGGGAAGATATATTGTTCTATATTTATCATAAAAACTCACTTGCTATTCTTATAACGAATTTTAGATTAAATAATGGGAAAATTCTCATCTTAGGTGAGCATACTTTTCCAGGATTGCTTATATTTTTAGGATCAACTTTTTTCTTGAAATCCTTATAACGTTTGTACATTTCCTTCCCATAGATTTGGGAGTAGTAACCAGCAAACCATAAACCTGTAGAATATGGAAATCCACCTATTTTTTTACTCTTTAAAACGTGCTTATTGATTTTAAGCATTAGGAGAGTTTTCTTGAAATCATTGATTGGTTCTTTTATTGGATGATAGAGTAAGAGCGAATAATGAGTACTGGAAATAAGTTCCCCTTCAACTCTTAATGATCCTTCAAAAAGACTGGTTAATTTTCTAAGATATTTTGCGCTGGTTTCAATTGGCAATATCACTTCAGAAACTAGGAAATCAGGATATTCCTTTAATAATGCAAATGTTTTGAAACGGAAATCCCAAATATTCATTATGTATCTTTTATCTAGAATTTGCCCTCCTGTTTTTCTTATAGTATTATTGAAATTAGTACTAAATGTAAGTTCTTCCTCCTCATAACTGATTTCTTTTGATATGATGGCAACGTAGCTATGAGGGAGATTATATCCAAAAGAATCATTAAATGCTGAAACTTGAGAAGGATTAAGAAACCAAACAGAGTATGGATCAACTTCTTGCAATTCTTTCAATCCTTTCATTAATTCCACAGGCGAATCAAAAATACAACCAAATTGCTTCAAAGGAATGTCAAATTTGATTTTAAGTTTTATCTCAGAAATAATACCTAAGGTTCCATTAGATCCAAAAAATAAGGATATATCCTCCTTTTCACTAAAAGTCTTCACGTCTCCATTTGGAAGAACAACTTGCATTTCTGCTATTTGACTAACAACGCTTCCATATTTTATACTACCAATACCATGACCACCGTGAGAAATCCACCCAGCAACAGTAGCAGAATGGAAACTGGATGGATATGAGTAGAGAGAGAATCCTTGTAGCTTCAATTTTTTCTGTAATTCGGAGAATATTATTGATGGAGATATTGTAACAGTTTGATCAATAGGTTCAATTAGAAGTTCTCTATCTAATCCTTTACAATCTATGACTAGTCCTTTATTGTAAGGTATACTTCCTCCGAAGCCAGTTGTCCCTCCACTACGAGGTATAATAGGTGTTTTTGTTTCAGTAGCTAAATTGTATATTCGTTGGAGATCCTCAGTATTTCTGGGCAATATGATACCATCAGGTGTACTGTTGAAGAGTAATTTAGTGAGATTAGGGAGTTTTGACAGATCTCTAGAATAAATTTGTAATGCAGCCACATCTTCCTTCATCTGTTTTCCCAGATATCTAACAAATTTTGTTCTAGTTTTCTTATTCATTCTCATCATTCTCCTATTGCTCTTCTAATTAGTTCAGCAATATCAATGACTTCTACATTAAGACCTTTCTTTTTCACACCTTGTTGTATTGAATCTAGACAAGTTGGACAACCATTTACTACAATCTCTGCTTCTGAATATTCTATTTCTTCTATTAATCGTGAATTAACTTGTCGGGCTAAATCTGGGTTATTAAGCTTGAGCAAACCTCCACCTCCGCAACAAAGCGCTTCTTCCCGATTTGATGGAAGATCTTCATATCTAACGCCTGGTATTTTTTCAATAATTTCTCTTGGAGGTTCTATTAACCCACAGTGTCTTACCAATTCACATGGATCCTTGAATGTTATTTTTTCCTTGATTGTTTTCTTATATTTCAATTTATTCTGTTCTAGCAATTCAGCAACAAGTTCAGAGATATGCAAAACTTCTAAGTCCCATTTTTCGCCTAGAATACGTGGATAAACAATTTTGAAAGCTCTATAACAACCTGCACAAGCAGTCACTATTCGTTTTACACCAAGTTTTTTGAATTGATCAAGATTATGTTTTGCAAAAGATTTTCCAACAGAGTATCCTCCAGCTAAAAACACAGGGGATCCACAACACCATTCTTCATTTCCTAGAATTGTAAAATCAACTCTGGCTTTTCGCAGTATTTTTACTACACTAGCTGCAACGCCTTCCATTTTTCCTGAATATGAGGCTTGACAGCCTACAAAATAAGCTAATGAAGCTTTTCTCTGGGTTCTTTTTGTCATGACCATGTTGGCTAAGTCTGCCCAAGAAACTCTCTCATCCTTTGGAAGACCAAAGATATTTTGTGTGTCTTTTACTTTGTTGTATAATGAAAGCAAATCAGGGTTCCATCTACCCCTTTTGAAAGATTCTTGTCTTACTTGCTCCCATATTTTTAGTAATGGGATGTCTGCAATACAGATATTTTCACATGCTTTGCACATTGTACAAGCAAAAATTGAATCGAAAAGTGATTTAGAGATTTCACCTTTGAGTTCCTCTTTCGTAGTATCTAGAAAGTACGTTTTTATTTGGTCTAAAATGCCACGAGGATGGTAAGTTTCCCATTTCAACTCTTTGAATGTTGGACATACAGCACAGTAACCACAATAAACACATTGTTGTACTGCTTCGAGAATATCAACTTGCCATTCATTTACAGAACTCATAAACA
>DAOVRE010000078.1 GCA_030628305.1 Candidatus Heimdallarchaeota archaeon
AAATATCTAGTGATTAGATATTCTTCATTTCATGCGTTTGAGTATCTCAGCCTATCAATGCACAAGAAATTCAGCATATAAGAAACCTGTTTGATGGAATAAATCAATCATCGATTAAAGTAACAAAATAACCATTTCGACTTATTTCTAAAATATCCCTAAACTGATAAAACATTTGTCGCTAATAGTAAACTTAAAAAGCAATCTATTTTCATTACTTTTGCCTAGTAAGGTCAGAGATACATCTGGATGCGTTCCAGATGGTCGGGAAAGTTAAGTCCTTCCACGTAGGGCTTGGTACTATGTTTCGAGAGAACTTGGGAAAAGCCACCCGTTGCGATGCGTCGCGGCCATAGTGAAGGGGTAACACTCAGACTCATTCCGAACCTGAAATCCTTGCTAGGTTTTTTACGTTTACCCTACAAATTTTTTATGAATCTACTTGTATTCCTCGTTAACCATTTCTTAGAGGATTTATGACGTGTCTACCTTCCCTTCGATTATTTCAGACATAAAATTTAAAAATAGGGAATTAAATTTTGACTCGGTCTGGACAGAAGGGTTTGTAATGTTAAAATCAGAACTAAATTCTAAGAACAAGGAAACAACTAAACCTATTAATCCTCCTTTTGTCTTCCGTGATCCTAATTCTCCAAAGAAAATATATGGTTCTGCATGTAATCTTCAAGAGTTAGCAGAAATACTCCCATACATCCCTTATTTTTCAATAGAGTATCACCTTTATAGAGTTGAGAGCGATGATACAGTATCCAGTGATCTAGGTTTATGGATGAGATATATTGTTGGCTTAAACTCCCTTTCTGATGAAATAGAAAAATTAGGCGCATCGGTAGAAGGTTTAGAACTGAAAGATGAATTGGTAAACATGATCAATTCACATTTCTTAGATCTATGAAACAAGTTTAATCAGATTTTTTTAAATTTCAGTGCACTTGGTTCATATATATCCCCATCATTTAGTAGATCATGGATGATTGATTCAACTGTTGCTTTATCCAATTTGGTTTTTTCTATAATTTCTTCCAGCTCCACCCCCTCTTCAGAATCTGTAATTAGAACCCATATTTTCTCTTTCTGCTCTGGATTGTGTCCTAGCGCAGCTTGTACCTCTTTGGATATAATTAGATTGTTTTTTGAATATCGTTTTATTTTTTTAGCACGTAGGTAAAGTTCTTTGTTTGAATCTTCAATTGTAACAACTGATTCAGGTAATATATACACTTCATCCTCGCTTGTCCTAGGTTTTCCAATTAAATCCACGTCATTACCAATAGTAAAACTGTTTAGAAATTCCGCAGTTTCTTCCCAAGCTTTTATTCTCACAGTTGCTGTTCCATCGTCTAAAGTTAGCGTTGTGAATGCCTTTTTAGTTCCATCACTAGCGCTATGATATTTGTCTACTATCGTTCCATTGATTCTTATTTTGTATATTTTTTCGTTATTAGAGGTTATCAATACCCAACGACCAAACTCTCCTTCTTCTTTTATCAGATGTCCATCAACTACATCAATTACATAAAGTAGTATTGGGGCCTTTTGTTCAAACATGCTCATTTTTGTCACATTAGAATTGCTATTTTTCACTTTTCTTGGTTCAATCCAAAAATCTTTCTATTACTAATTACTAATAATCTAATCATTTTTTAATATTTTAAGGTAGCAATTTTTCACTTCAATTTTATTAGATTACTCCATAAACAATGGGTTTTTTAAGTAAAGTGAAACCTCTTTCTTAATGGGTTCATCCTTGAATTTCCGTTTCTTTTTGAGAAACTTTGGCTGTACACAAAACCAAGGAGAGGGCGAGAATATCCGACAGATTCTTCTAAAATCTAACGGTGTAGAAGTTGACGATCGCTACAATGCTGATGTTATTATTATCAATTCTTGTGCAGTAAAGACACCCACTGAAGATAAAGTCATTCAATTCATCTATCAATGCAGTTTAACTGATGCCGATGTAATTGTTACAGGATGTTTACCTAAAATAAATCCAGACAGGATTAAGAAAGCATGTCCAGATGCTATCTTGACTCCCCCCAATTTAGGCAAATCAATTTTGAAATATGTCCCCCTACAACTATTTAATGGTGAAGCATATCAACTAGCAAGATTGCCTGAAAATCCAGCCTTCCTTCCTTCTCAACCCTTAACCGTAGTTGTTCCAATATCTCAAGGGTGTTTGGGAAGTTGCACTTATTGTGCAGTGAAATTTGCAAGAGGATGGCTAACCAGTTATCCAGTAAAGATGGTGGTTGATCATGTTAATCGCGCCTTAGAAATGGGTGCAAAGGAAATTTACATTACAGCTCAAGACACATCTGTTTTTGGAAGGGATAATGGTGTTCAGTTACCTGACCTCTTAGCTCAGATTCTCGAAACAGAGGGCGATTATCAAATAAGAATTGGGATGATGAACCCTAAGTTCGCGTTAGAAATTATTGACGATTTGTTAGATATAATGGAAAAAGACGAACGAATTTATCGTTTCTTACATATTCCTGTGCAAAGTGGATCTGACAAAATACTTGGCGTGATGAAACGTCAATATGACGTTGAAACTTTTAATAGTTTTGTCAAGAAAATTCGAAATAGAATCCCTCGAATAACTCTCTCAACAGATATAATTGTTGGATTCCCTGGTGAAACTAATTACGATTTTGATTTAACTGTTAAACTACTTGAGAAAAATAAGTTTGATATTGTTAATGTGTCAAAATATGGTGACAGACCTTTTGCTGCTTCCTCGAAATTCGAAAATAAAATCCCATCAGACATAAAGAAGAAGAGAAGCAAATATCTTTCAATAAAAATAAAGGAAATTCAATTGGAGAAAAACAAGACCTGGTATGATTGGGAAGGTGATGTTCTCATTCTAAACGAGACACATTCTGGGCAGAAATTTGGACGCAATATCTTTTATAGACCTGTAATTCTTTCACGAGGAAACCTAGGTGAGAGAGTATCTGTTAAAATAACAGGTAATTCCCAAAATGCTCTTCATGGAGAAATCCAAGAAACTTCATCCGTAGTTGTTGAAACCTAGTACTATTCTAACTCTTTTCTCTATTCTTTTATTAGCGATATTACGAAAAGAATTATCTATATGTACTAAACCTCACTCAACACACTATTAGTGTTGAAATTGTAGGATACTCAGGGATAAAAAACACCCTATAATCTCTCTATTTTTCACCTTTTACTAGATGATTATAAATTTAAACTAAAAAAAGCCTTATTTCACGCTCTCTCATGCTTAAAACTCTCTGATATACCAATTTCTTTTTATATGATAAATTCCCAATTTTAATAGCGTATATTTAGGGGAAAACATCCGACTAAAAGCGTTAAATGGCAAAAAACTGATTCCAGTTTTTGGAAACAAAATATAAAGGCGATTAGTGATAACTATGGATGAAAAAACGAGGCAAAATTCAACGAAAAAAGATAGTTATGATGTTGACACAATTAAGGTTCTAGAAGGAACTGAAGGTATTAGAAAAAGACCAGCAATGTACATTGGTACAACAGGTGAGGAAGGGTTACATCATTTGGTTTGGGAAGTCATTGACAATTCCGTTGATGAATATATGGCTGGTGAGTGCTCCAACATTCAAATTGTCATCCATCGCGAAGGCGGAATTTCAATTTTTGATGATGGTCGAGGTATTCCCGTGGGAAAACATCGTCGCCTTAATCTGAATACACTTGAAGTAATATTTACAAAATTACATTCTGGAGGGAAATTTGACAAACAAGCTTACAAAGTGTCTGGGGGTTTACATGGCGTAGGTTTATCATGTGTTAACGCACTATCTGAAAAATTGGTGGTTAAAGTCTATAAGGATAATAAAGAACATATCCAAGAATATGGCAAAGGCAAACCATCTACCAATGTAGTTACGCGAGAAAATCATAGCATGACTCCTCATGGGACTTATATTTACTTTAATCCAGATCCTGAAATTTTTCCAGTTACAGAATTTACCTATGAGATTATTCTTCGAAGAATCAAAGAAATGGCTTATCTTAATCGGAACTTGAGATTTTCTCTAACAGATGAACGAACAGATCCTCCAAAGAAACAAGAATTTCTGTTTGAAGGGGGGATTAAGCAGTTTGTTTGGGATTTAACAAAAGGTAAAAAAAGTTTATTTGGTGAACTTGAAGAGGTATTTCATGTTGAGAGAGAATTAAAAGGTGTCATTACTGAACTAAGTATTCTCTATACTGAGGGATACAATGAAATAATTATGGGTTTTGTTAATGGGATATACACTTCAGAGGGTGGAACACATATTTCTGGTTTTAAATCAGGTTTAACAAGAGCAATTAATGATTATGGAAGGTCTCGTAACATACTTACTGCAAAAGAAGATAATTTGCGAGGAGAAGATGTACGAGAAGGGCTAATTGCCATAATAAGTATAAAACATCCTGATCCTCAATTTGAAGGACAAACAAAAACTAAATTGGGCAATAGTGATGTAGATGGTATTGTCCAAAGAGTGATGATTGATAAGTTCAAAGAGTATTTGGAAATTAATACAAAATCGGCAAGGAATATCATTGATAAAGCAATGGATGCTAAGAGAGCAAGATTTGCTGCAAGGAAAGCTAGAGAACTTGTTAGAATGAAAGGTAAGAAAGTTGGTCTTCCGGGGCGTCTAATAGAGAGCAGAGAAAAAGACCCCTTAAAAAGAGAATTATTTTTGGTAGAAGGACAATCAGCTGGTGGTACAGCTGTAAAAGCTAGAGATAGTCAGTTTCAAGAGATTTTGTTCCTTAAGGGAAAAGTGCTGAATGTTTTCAAATCAAGAATGGTTAAAGCTTTGAGTAACAAGGAAATTCAAAGTATGATTATGGCTATAGGAACTGGAATCGGTGACGATTTTGATTTAGAAGCTTGTAGATATGGTAAGGTAATCATTCTCACTGATGCAGATGTTGACGGTGCTCATATTATGACCTTATTGCTAACCTTCTTCTATAGATATATGCGAGAATTGATAGAAGTTGGTAAAATTTATGTTGCAAAACCTCCACTTTTCCGTGTTTATTTATCTCGTGGGAAGTCAGATATTCTTGAATACGGAAGCTTTGAATATAGATACGCTGAAACAGAAAAGGATTCTTTGGTTGAACGGTTAGTTGAATCTGGAATAGATCCTGCGAATATCAAAGTTCAGAGATACAAGGGTTTGGGTGAGATGAATGCTGATCAATTAGAAGTTACTTCAATGAAAACCAATAGTCGTTATTTGATTCAGCTGAAAATTGATGATCTCGCTCTAGCAGATTTGCGTTTTGAACAACTCATGGGTAGTGATGTTACCTTTAGGAAGAGATTCATCATGGAAGACGTGTTCAATGTTGATGCTTCGGAATATAAATCTGAATATGGTGTTGATCCTGTTGATCCAGAAGAAACAGCACAAACAATGGACGAGATTATAGATATTGAAATATCTGGAGATGAAACTCCAGAGGATTTGGAGTTATAGAAAAGGACTGATAATGATGACAAGTACTGAAAAACAAGAAGTAATTCATCGTGCCTCTTTATCAAAAACATTGGAAGACGCTTATACAGAATATGCACATTACGTAATAAGTGAAAGAGCTATTCCTGATGCTAGAGATGGTTTGAAACCTGTTCACAGAAGAATTCTGTGGGCTATGCATCAAATGCGGTTAACATTTTCAAGCCCACATAAGAAGTGTGCTCGTATTGTTGGAGAAGTTACAGGAAAATATCATCCTCATGCGGGAGGTGTTTATGAAGCACTAGTTAGACTAGCGCAACCATTCTCTCTAAGGTATCCAGTTGTGCATGGACAAGGAAACTTTGGTTCTATTGATGGATTCCCAGCTGCAGCAATGAGATATTGTGTTACTGGAGATACTTTAATCTTATCTGATTCTGGAATAGTTCCAATAGAATCGCTAGGTAACGGAAAACCAGAATCTGTTATTAGCAAAAAAATATTGTCTTTTGATGGTAAGATTAACCAAGCTTCAAAATTCTTTAATTCTGATAAGCACCCTGTTTTGAATCTTGAAACAAATATGGGATTTAAGATTCGAGGGTCCTATAATCATCCTCTCATGTGTTGGTCCAATGATGGTACTCCAAGAATCGTGTGGAAAACACTAAATCAAATCAAAGAAAATGATATTGTACTTCTCCAAAGGGGTAGTGGTCTGTTTTCAAAGAATAATACAGACTTAGAAAACTATTGGCCTATAGCCGATAAGAGACACAAGAAGATTGGTTTCCCTAAACATATGAATGAAGATTTAGCCTTCTTACTGGGTTCCCTTGTTGCTGAGGGCTCTTTTCATCAAGGGATGATTGTTTTTGGGAATAAGGATTTTGAATATTATGATAAGATAAAGCAGATAATCTATGATCAATTTGAATCAAGTAGATGAAGATTACAAAGAACTTTCTGTAACACGTAAACTAGTTGGCAAGTTTCTTCAAAACATAGGGCTTCTAGATGTTACTTCTGAATCAAAGGAAATACCGTTTACTGTTTTACAGTCCTCAAAGGAAGTAATAAGTTCTTTCTTATCTGGACTTTACGAGGGTGATGGCAATGTGCAATTCAAAGTAGACAAACGCCATAGTGGGAAAAGTGTGATGCTAGTCTATATCTCTTCAAGTATCAAGCTTATTGATCAACTTAAAACTATTTTATTGAATTATGGTATTGTTACCTCAAAACCAATTAAAGATAATAGAAAAGAGTGCTTTAAGTTATTAATACTCGGCAATGAATCAAAGAAACTTTTCAAAGAACATATCAATTTCTTCAGTGAAAGAAAAAGGGATGTTTTAGCTAAAATAACTGAAGTTAGCAATGAACGCATGAGTAAGTCTGATTACATTCCTTATA
>DAOVRE010000203.1 GCA_030628305.1 Candidatus Heimdallarchaeota archaeon
GGTGGTGCTTTTCCTCTCCTCTGTCTGAGGGTTGTTCTCCTCCTCTTGTTCTTCCTCTCCTAACATCTGGGAGAGTTTGTATCTCTTGTGCCCTCCTCTTGTCCTCCCATAAGGGAGTATTTTCTCTTCCCTCTCCCACCTTCTCATAGTACTCGCAGATACTCCTTGTATGGATGCTGCTATGTCAATTCTTACTAACATAGTTCTACTTCTGTTGAATCTTCAGAAATTCTTTTACTTCTTTTGGCAAGATTGAGCACTATTTTCTTCAGCAGTTGTCAACAGTTAAGTAGGTAACCATGCACTCAGAAGTTTCACTCCCATCTCTTTATATTGCTTAACAATTTCTGTAATTCTCTCCAACTGTTCTTTTTCTTTATTCGGTGTTGAGAACAGAATAGGTTTTATTTTATGTACCATACTGGATAATGAACCGATTCCTGCTGTGCTATATGCACGTTTTCCACTACCAGTTCTATAAACTTGATCAGATTCAACTAACAGTTTATTATACCAAAGCGGATGGGCACTCATAATTTTGAATCCATCTTCATGCTGATAAGAGGTAGGGTCAGATATATGCTGATTGAATTTTTCTAAAGCATTCTTATTTGGGTGAAAAACATTTCGGCTGATAATACCCCTAACATATGTTTGAACTGTTTCAGCTTGTTCAAGGATGTGGAATGGCAGTATTGTTGACACTTCTGTAATTGTAGCGTCTATTTTGTCTGAGCGATAAATTTTTTCTGCTGTATATATTTTGCCCAGAAGATCAAGTGGAAGACAAACGCCATTGATTTCGAAATAATCCTCTAAATAATTCCCTTTGTCAACTGAAAATTCTGTATAATAGATCCCTGGACCAAAAATTACAGATATTCTTTCATCGTTAATTTCTTTAAATGTTTGAGTTTCATCAGTAAGCATGACGATTGTATCTCTTCTCAAATCAACAACGGGGCGGTTCAAATAGATGCCTTTTGTTGGTGTGTTAATCAGCTTGGTCCAAGAGGTTATGATTAGTAAGGAGTTTAAATGACGATCTTCCATCTCTTGTAATCTCATACTTTTTTTCTTAGATTCTAGTTCTATAATTTCGTTATCAATTCTGTTTAGAACATGTTCAGCTTCAACTAGTCGTCTAGGATATCCCTCATCAGACATAAATGCAATTAGCTGACGAACAGGAATTTCTCCTGAATCAAAATCATAGAGATTGCCTCCAGCACCATAATACTGTTTTAAAAGTTCTAATAAGGTAATTCTCTTGTTTATCTTCTTATAAGCTTCAGAATCTTCAACTTCTAGTGACATGTCTTATACAAACTGCCAATATAATTTTATTAGTTTAACTATTGTACTCATTAGCCTCTGTTATGGTTTTCAGTTATTGGATTGAGGATTGTGTGGGGTACTGACCTGTTTCAATCAGATAGGATGCGCTTTCTATTGCAAATTCTAATGAATCCACTAAAGAACTGGAGTTTAATATCTGGTGTAAGAAAGATCCATTGAAACAATCACCAGCACCAACAAAAGTTTTCTTATGTACGATGTTTTTTGTTTTTAGTTCATAATTTTCCTTTCCAAAGAATTTTACAAAATCAGAAGTATGAAAAATTAGAGGTATGTTTAGAAAATCTGCTATCTCTTGAGGTGATTTCTTCAGATAATTTTTCAGTGCTAACATCTCATGTTCATTAATAGAAAGATATTTTTCTCCACTTAATTTTGCGGTTGACTTTAGTATTTTAACAAAATCTGCAAGCCTTTCGAAATGGCTTATATCTGAAGGATCAATGAACATTATTCCTTCGAAACTAGTATCTTGCAGAAGGCTAATCTTTGAAACAACGTCTACTTTCGAATCAAAAACATAGGGATGTTCAGGATTGACTAAACAAAGAATCAGAGAACTAATCCATTCAATAGAAGTGCTGTTCAGTGCAATGTTGCTGATATGTTTCAGTTTACTTCCACGATAGATGGACACTAATTTTTCAGTCAAGTGATTAGGTGATAGATTGTTCTTTACTGAATTGAACTGTATTTCCCCATCATTTAGATTGAGGGTTGAAGTGTAATTTACTTTAGCATGATCAATAACTTCTATTTCCAGAGGTATTTTCTTTATCAAAACAAGATTTTCAAAGAAATCTGATGAAGCACCTACAAATGTAACCTTTCTACCCAAATTAGCTAATGTACGACAGAAATTGAATCCATTACCACCAGGTGTGAATTCTATATCAGTTTTAGTATGATGAGAACCTAGAGAGGGAAATTTCTCAATTAAGTTATTATTAACATCTAATGGGCGAATGTTGATATCTACAAAAGTTAAATCAAACCCACCAAATATTCTCTCATTATTTGACATATATTATCGCTCACATTTTCTCTAATGTTTCAATACCCATTACTTCGAACAAGCTTTCCAAACACTTAGTTATTGAAAATACGATCAGTACTCTAGACTCAACTAATTTGGGATTCTCTGCTTTTAATACTGGACATGCATCGTAGAATTTGTGAAACGCTGAGGCAAGTGAATATGAAAAGTTGGCTACAGAATCTGGTCTTAAGAACTTCGCTGCTTTAACCAAGATTGATGGGAGTTCTTCCATTAGTTTAACCAGGTCCCATTCTGCTTGTTTTTCTATTATCAGCTTTTCTTTTTCAGTAGATTCTAGGATTTTTTGAACATTTATCCCTTGTTTCGAGGATTTATTAAGAATACTTAATGCTCTAGCATAGGAATATTGCAGAAAAGACCCTGAATTTTCATTTGGATCAACAGCTTTCTTTACATCAAAAGCTACAGACTTTTGTGGATCCATTTTTAGGATGTGAAATTTGATACTGCTTGCAGCAACTTTTTTTATGATTTTTTGTTGCTCTTCTTCTGAATAATCTCTCTCTTCAATAATTATTTTAATTTCCTTTTGAGCTAAAGCGAATAACTCATCTGGTGTCACGTAATCAAATTCTCTTCCCGCCATCTTTCTACCAATTAGAGATACATATTCATAATCAAAATGATGAATCTTATCTGCAGTGTCTATTCGGTTTAAACCATAAAGTGCTAATCTGACAGATAATTGAGGCAATTGCTGCATTTTAGCGATTACATTATAGCATAATGAAGCATTAAATTTCTCAAGTTTATTAAGATGATAAACAATATCTCGGCATGGATAAAGAGTGATGCCTTCTGAGTTTATTATTATGGTATCAGGAATTTCATAATTTATGGAGTACTTTGTTTTGTATCCTAATTCTTCAGCAACTGTATCATTTTTTAGAAGTCGAGCTTTTCCATCATGTCTTAGGTATTTCTTGTCTTCTAATTCAGTTAACATTGTTTGAACCTCACCTGACCAAGCTACATCTGATTCCCAATCAAAATCATCATGATATATTTCAAATAGGTTTAATGTCTCCACATGTCCATCTAAAGCCATTTTTGTAACTTCTCTAAACTTTTCAACTATTGATTTATCCTTACCTTCCTGATAGTTCTTAACATACTGATTTGTCATAGATTCTAAATTCTCTATTCTTGAAGAGGTCAGTTTATTGAGTTTTTCATATACATCTGGGATTCTTTCAATAAGTGAGCTCTGGATTCTTGCTAATTTTGAAAACCATTTTTTTGTATTGTCTTTTTCTTCATTTTCTACAGGTAGACTATTCAAGAAATCGGCTATGGTCTTGAGATCAGTATCATCTAAACAATAGAGAGATGCACTGCTTTGAAGTTTCCAGCCTAGCATGCTTAACTTCTTTTTTAGTTGTTGTATCTCTAGAAATGTGTACATGCTAGCATATACTTTACCAAGCCATAGGTCACCTTTTTCTTCAATTTCAAATTTTGTTTCTTTCAAAAGAAAATAGCCTATTACTAAGGGGGCAATTTGTCTTCCTAAATCATTTACATAGTATCGTACATTAACTGCAGCTCCTAGAAATGAAAAAAGTCTTCCAAGAACATCCCCTAGAACTGAACCCCTAAAATTACCAATATGAAGGGGACCGGTTGGATTGCTAGAAGTATGCTCAACAATTATCCTTTCAGAGTTCAGACTGGAATTTTGACCATATTTAGTTTGTTCCAAAATTGTTTGAAGTACTTGAGTAACGAAAATACTTCTGTTGAATGCCAGATTAAGAAAGCCTCCTTGAAGATTTACTTTCTCAATAATATCTGGAAATCTGA
>DAOVRE010000020.1 GCA_030628305.1 Candidatus Heimdallarchaeota archaeon
TTAAGCGTTTTTTAGAGAATCTTTTTAACGTTTCAATTATTAGAATGGATTTATATTCTTATTATGTTTTATGAAGTATACACTCCGACAATATTACGTATATTTAAAAAAAATTTCATAGCTGTTTTCATAATCAACAATTGACATTTATCTGCTGTAATTAAATAATTACGCAAGTGCTAGTGATTCATAAATGATCGAGATATTTCATGTAAGGCATAACAAATCACGTATACTTTCTCCACAAACAGTTCTTGAGGTAGGGGATAGTATATTAATCTCAGGTAAAGAAGAACAACTACCCTTTGTACAAGCAAATCAAAAACTCAGACTACATATATTGTTTATTTCCCCTGTGGGAACAATTATTGATTCAGATCAGTTACGTTTAGATGAAACAGGTCTCCGTCACATTTATCGTTTTCCGATAACACCTGACCTTTTTTCTGGTACCTACATCCTTCAGTTAGATGGCGATTTTAAGCGGGTAGCAAAGGTCAATATTAAAACAAAGAAGCAGTTAATGCATCGATGGA
The DNA here is from genome assembly GCA_030628305.1 of Candidatus Heimdallarchaeota archaeon. Next base: position 537 of record DAOVRE010000020.1, read on the forward strand.
TATTTACATATGGTGTTAAGATAATAAATCCAAATAATTATCCCATAAATGATTTTACCATTGATATTATGATGCCTCCTAATATCTCACCCATTCAACAAGTTACAAAGATTGAGTGTAACTTTCAACCTAGCAAATTAATTACAGATAAAGAGGGAAACAGATGGATGAGATTTTACTTTGCACAACTCAATCCTAATGAGAAAATAACTATTGCATATCGTGCACTTATAATTACTAGATTGATCTCCTATGATGTTACAAGAATAAAATCAGAGGAAAAAAACATAGAAAATCTTTATCCTGAAACTTTTAGAAAATATACGCAAGATGAACCATTTATTAATTCCTCAAACAGAAAAATCATTCAAATAGCCAAAAAAACAAGTGGTTTTTCTGCGCTAAGCAAGGTTTTAGCGTTTTTGAAATTCCTCAGAGAAAATATTCAATTCCTTCCTCAAAGCGGTGACTTTGGAGCACTTTATGCTCTAGAAAATGGATATGGAGATTGTACTGAGTTCGCCTCACTTTTTGTAAGTCTTTGTAGAGCTGCCAATGTACCAGCTAGACTTACTACAAGTATTATGCAAAGTGAAAATGGAGAATGACAACATCATTCACAAGCTGAGTTTTTTGTAAATGGCATATGGATTCCTATCGATCCTACTTTACAGGAAGATACGAGATACTTACTGCGAAATCCTGGTTGCATAATGTTACAGCGAGGTAATACAATGGGAGATTCTCCAATCAGACAGATTCGTTACTTCTATGACGACATTCAAAACAATAAGATAACAATACACACTTTCATTGATATATACAGTGATAAAGGAAAAATAATGAAAAAGATGAGAGAAATTCCTTCAGAATTGGAGCTAGGAACAAAAGGTACGCTTTTTGAGAATATATCTTGGAAACACACCATTCCAAGTTTAGACCTAGAGCAACAAGTTCACAATATCGACATAAGAGTGACAGCTCCAGAAACTGCGCCTATTCACAAACCCTTCAGTATTCCAGTTCATATGTATAACAGAGGGGATGAAGATGTTACTGGAACGCTTCGGATATCTTTTGTTCGTGGTGGGATCTATACTAGTCACCTCTACCCGTTATTGCTTGAAAGAAATTCTCATGAACCAATCATGATAGAAATCCCAGCAACAAATTTTCTAGGGAAAACTCTTGTTGAATTTATCTTCCAAGATGAAAATGGAGAAAAATTGGGCTACGAACAAAGGAAAATTCATTTTCAATAAAAAAAAAGGAAGGGAAAAACTGGAATTATATACCAGTTATAGCTTCTGCTCTTGATCCCAAGATAACATTGGTTATAAACAGACTTACAATCTGTAGAAACATCAATATAACACCTAATGCACAAAATATCTGGAATTTCAAAGGATTCCATGCCATATACCAGGTTATTGTTCCAGCATTTGCTTGAAATATCAGGAATATTGTTGTTGATACTTCAGATAAACAATAGAGGAACGATACTAGAGATCCTGCAAAAACATTTAGGGAGATTAGCGGTATAGTAATACTTGAAAAAGTTTTAGCTCTACTTGCTCCAAGGTTAAATGCCGCTTCCTCTAAGACCACATCCATCTGTTGCAATCCTGCATAAGCAGATCGTACCGTAAAGGGGAATTTTCTAACTGCATAACTCAGTATAAGTAATGTAACCGCAACTCCAATAAATGGATCTAAGCGAAGAGATGATGTAATCCATGCCATTGAGTTCGTAAACCAGTTAGGATTTCGTGAAGCCATACCACTCCAATCAAAAGCTCTGTAATAACCAATTGCTAGTACTATTCCGGGGATAGCTATGGGTAAAGTTACTAGAGCATCAAGGAGATTCCTACCTCTGAAATCTTTTCTACTTATTACATAAGCTGCTAATGATCCTAAAACAACAATTAGTAACGTTGCTATTACACTGTATACCAAAGTATTAATCACATACCTTGGTATATTGTACGTTGAAGAAATGAAAACTAATCTATAATTTTCAAGCGTGAATATTATATCACCTGGGCTTCCAGCACCCAGCGTTTCCATCAGAGACATAAGAATCACCCCCACATGAACCATGAGTGAATATGCAAATAACACTATAAGAAACGGATATATGTATAATAATTTCCATCCTGCTTTTGCCATTCGGTATTGTCCAGCTCGACCTTTTGATACCATAGAGTATTTCCGGAGAGAGATGTATTTTCTAATCACAAAGAATCCGATAATGGCCATTATTAGCAAAATTCCACCTAGAACACACACTTCAGGCGTGATTACAGCAGATCCTGCTCTTGCATAGTTTTCAAAAATATAATACGTCAGATAGTTTTTTGCAGCACTATCTCCCATCGCAGCAAATATTATCGGTGTTCCTACATCTTCCATTGAGAGGATTAAGACCAATATTGCTCCTGCACCAATTCCGGGCATTGCAAGAGGAAGTGTTATAGTCCTAAATAATTTGAAACTACCAGCACCCAGATTTTCTGCTGACTCCTCCATTGTTGGATCAATATTGATAAAGGAAGAAAATGCATTAAGATAAACTAAGGCATAGAAATGGGATGTTTGCACAAGGGTAATAGCTATGAACCCTTCAAATATTAGTTTGAAGTTAAAGACTGGATCCAAGAAGAAATTGTTTAGAAAACCATTTGGACCAAGAATCAGACGGAAGCCCATACCAGAGATAAATGGCGGTATAATAAGAGGAGCAAGGGCTAGAATGCTCACCAATCTTTTACCAGGAAACTCAAATCTAGCTAAGACAAAAGCTAATGCTGTTCCTAACAGTACAGAGAAAAGAGTTGTAGATAAACCTAGTATTATGGTATTTACCACGACACCTCTATTTACTCCACTCAAGACTAAGACATTCACAGTTCGTGTATCCTCATATTCACCTATCAAGCTTAAAGTTAGAATGCTTGAACTATCCAGAATATGTAGTCCACCTTTTTCTTGAGCAAGGATTATCTGACTCGATATTTCATCGACATAGATATCTTGTGTTCTATAAATTGTAGTGTTGTAATAACTTGTTTCTGATATATCTGAAACGTTAGATGTATCTAATATTGTTAGTCCATAATCTAGCTTTATATCATCACGAATAGTTACATAACTATAATCATCTACAACCTCTACACCAAAGGATTTTATATCAGATTTATAATCTAACAAAGAAATGGATAATGGATCAGAAATATCGAAAATAGCAAAACCAAAAAGACCAAGTGCTACATAAGCTGTATTTCCCTCAATTTTAATGTCTTGTGCTCTAATGGAAATGGTCTTATTAATACTATCCTCAACATAATCATAAGTGTTTATAGAGTTAACTTCGATTGGGTTGCTTGGGTCACTTACATCATATATAATTAGTCCAGAGGAATATCCAACTAAAAATGCATAATCACCAGAGATAGCTATTGTTTTTGAATCAGTTTCTATAGCTATAGTTGATAGTACTTGTGGATCAGCAACATCTGAAACATCTATTATAGAAAATCCTTTGTTATCATTATCAAGATATACAAAATTATTATCTATATCTAATGTTAAGAAATTTGTATAATTAAATAAATCAGGAAGGAAGCTTACAGGATAAAAGGTATCAGATATATCTGAGATATCAAAAATTGTTAATCCGCTTTTACCAGCTGCTGTATAAAGATAATCACCTTGTATTTCCATATCCGTGAAATAACTCACTTCATCAAAATAATCAACAATTTCTGTAAGTGATTCTGGGTTCGTAATATCTATGATTTCAATACCAGCCCCTCTTTCAGCAACAAATGCAAGATTATCTTGTACAATTACTGATACTGAGGGTCCACCAATTTGCTGCTCACCTGCTAGCCACAGTTGTGTTGTATTATCTCCTGGAAAATTAAAATGAACAGGATCGGTAAACACGTTTGTAATCGGTTGAGTAGACCATATGCCATTGAAGTAAACTCCACCTGATAAAACTAGGACTAATGGAACAACCATCCAAATAATAAAGACAATTGTTACAATAACAATAATTAGGTTAGTTGAAGGATCACGTAGTAATTTTACATACAATACATCAAGTAATGATTTTCTCTGTTTAGATTTTTCTGTCGACTGGCTTTCCTTCTTTTCTTTTTTTCTCGAGCTTGCCATCTTAATTCTTCCAAAAATCTTAAGTCAAAAGCCAATAAACTTAATGCTTTTTGAACTTTACTTAAAATTTCAGCGAGAATCATGAAAAATTACTGAAAATTTACTAGAATTAAAAATTTAGTGTATAAAAAGAAAGGAAGGAATTAGAGTAATAATCTCTAATTTCTGCGTTTTTTACGAATTATAGGAATAGCAGCTAATACAGCAATAGCCAACACAACAGGTAATGTAGGCAATGGATTTTCAGTTGGTTCTCCTGCTAATGCCTGGTATATTGCATTATACTTTGCTCCAGCGAAGCTTCTCCAAGCACTCTCATACTTTGTAGCATCTAGAGGATTACTGATGAATTCCTCATTAATAGTAAATGCTTCCTCGTAAGTAAAATTCACAGTTCCTAAATCTACAACTAATTCGTTGAAATATGTTTCATTAATATCTCCGTCTCTTAGTTGAGTAACCATTTCTCCCCATGTTTGACGTAAGAGAGTGTGCTTTGAAGTGATTGTGTTGTGGAAATAGTAAATAGTCACATCAAGTAGATCTGTTGCTTCTGTTTCATTGAAGTCAATACCTTCGTTGTCTAATGTGGAATTATAAAGAACATAAAGTGATTCTTTGGTTTGACCAAATGGGGTCCAAAAAGCGCTTTCCATTACAGGAAGACGGTTTACACCTTCAGTTAACCAGACAGATTGTCCGTCTGCTGAGAACAGGTATTCAAGAAATGCTTCTGCTGCTTCTTGATCATCTACATTTACACCTAGTGCTATAGGATCTCCATTTACAATTGATTGACCTTCAGGAATAATGTATTCACAATTTGGGTTTTCATCTACAGCAATAACACCATAGAAATCTATTGTCATAGCGATTCCTACTTCACCTTGAACTACTGCAGCACGAGTGTCAACTGAACCAGGATATATGCCAGAATTTCCTCCCATACGTGTCATTATTGACCATCCTTCTTCCCACCCAAATGCTTGGAGTATAATTTGGTATATTCTAGTATTTGAAGTAGTTAAAGGCGGATCACCCATACTGATAGCTTTTACGCTTGGGTTGATGTAGTAAGTTGGTGATGCTAGTTCTTCCCAAGTGTGTGGAACAGGAAGTCCATGTTGATCAAGGAAATTATGATTCACAGTAAAACCAAATGAGGATATAGCATTAGCAACCCAAATTAGTTCACCACTTGTGTTGTTTAATTTCATACCTGCTCCAGCGATTGTATCAGGGACATTTGCATTAATGTAATCAATTAAAGTTGTGTTATCAACTGCTTTGAGCAATCCCCAATTATTCATGGTATTGAACAATGCAGGTCCACCACCCCATGCAAGATCTACAGATTTTGAAGGATCTTGCAGGAGTTTTTTCCACCCTTCATCTGTAGTGGCTTGTAGGAAGACTATGTCAGTTATACCAAGTTCAATTGCTCTTGGAGTGGATAGAAATGCAGTTGAAAATGCTGCTTGGATTGTTGTATCATGCCTTGTAACAACAGTTAACGTGGTAGCATCTGGTGTTGCAATAGGAGTAACTGGAGTGTCAGTTGCTGCATTCACCGATAAGAACGGTCCAACAGTTAATGATGCTAATAAAATAGCAATCAATGTTAAATTTTTTATTTTCATATTATCTTCATCCTTCTAATGATATCTATTATATCAAATAACCATCGATGCATCAAACTATAAAGGTTTTGTAGTTGTTATAAAATCGCATTATCAATCAATTTTTCTGTTAAAATATTAATCAGACATATTATCGGTAAAATATTGACATACAATAGAATTAAACAATCTAATAGCTGAATTTCTTTTAACATAAGTAAGTGATAAGATGAAAAAACGTATTATTATCTCTGTAATGATATTATCAATCTTTATTGCGTCTAGCGGTTTAAAAAATAACAACCAATGAACTTAGTTTTGACAGCATTGTATCAATTAATGAGGAACAAGATTTACCATATTTTGATAATGTTGTTCTGATAACATGGGACGGCACAAACGCAGAGTGGTTCGAAAACATTACTTTTTACTCTAACAGACACATTTGGAAACACAGCAACAATTGAAATAAACGACATTAGTACCGCTCCAATATCAAAGTGGTTTTCCATATCAGGACTTTTGGTTTTAAGTTCAATCATTTATATAAAAAAAGGAACAAATAAATTCCTTTCTCTTTTTGTTTTTTAATCAATTTGACCCCAAGTGAGAAATTTTCCATCCTTTCTTTTTACCAAAACAGTTCCAAATTTTCTCCATTGTTCTTCTCTAAATCTTACTATGCTGAAATCAGTTTCTAGGACCTGTTTGTTTTTATTTTCTATAATATTCACTTTTGTTTTTTCATCTTCGAAAAATATTTTGGGAACAAACCTTCCCTCTTTTGGTTTTCTTTGCATCTGCTTTGAGAGATCAAATATCTGTTCAATTGGTAATAAATCAAAGATAGGCTTGTGTTCACTAACATAAACTGAACCTGGACAAACTTCTAATGATCTATTTTCATTTTTACATTTAGTACAGAACACAAGTTGACATCCATTACAGACTTCCCAGCCTTCTAATGCTGCTTCCTTTACCATCATCAGTGAATTACAAAAAGCACATCTAATATAACAGTGTAAAATTTCAAGTTCTTTCAAATTTTCCGAAACTCCTCTGTTATTTTTCTCCTTTCCTCTTCTCCAAATTCGACAAGAGTTCTATAATTATATGACCAATCGTTACGTAGTTTCTTTATGTAACCCTGTTGCACTAATTTTCTTAAACATAAATCAACCTGATATGCTTTCATTCTGTTTGTATCGATTAGCTTTTCTTTAATTATCTTTGTTGAAAGAGGTCCAGATTGGGTTTCAAGAATTCCTATTATTGTTCCAAGAACAATGAATTCGCTCTTCAATAATTCCGAAGGAGCATAAAATGCAGATTTCAAACTATACCACATCTCACCATCAATTGTATATTCCACCACATCCAATCCAAGAATTTCAACAAATCTTTTGTATTCTTCAATAATCTCACGAAGAGTATCAATGTCAAATCTTGTTGCAAGAAGAAGATCAATCTCTGAACTTCCAAAAACAAATATCTTGTCTTTAACCCATCTTCTAGACAAGATAGTGGTTAACTCTTTGAACAATTCACTTTTTTCTTCATCTGTTATAGCAGCTGGAAGTTTGACAATTTCAGGTTTGTCGTCTAGTGCTTCATCGTTATTTTGAAATTCCTCTTCCATTTTCACGTCACTTCTTAATTTTTCTTTGGTGAAAGAAGAACGCTACTAGATATTCCTTTTAATTCTTCATAATCACCGTTCTTTGAAAATACAAGATATTCACCTTGTTGAACCACACGTATTTTTTTCTCGCTGATCATCTTTGATAAGATTTCAGTTTCTACAACCGATAATAGATTTTCCAATTCTTTTTTCTTGAATTTCTTATCCAGAAGCTTCTCAAACAAATCTTTTTCATAATTCAATATATCACCATAACTCAATAAAATGCTTTCAAATACTCTGAGTACATCTTGATTTTTCCGAATGAAAAGTTTAATTTCATCCCTATCTTCAGACGCTATCAATTCTGTTTTAGCTTCGAAATCTACACTACTATATTCTATCGTAGGTTTTCCTATTGTAAAAAATATTGACTGGCATGCTTTTGCTACGAATTGCCCAAAATTATTCAGTCTTTGTTCTAAAAGAAACATCTGTTCTAAATAGCTTGATTCCCTCAACTCACCCATGTTGATGAAACCTTCATACAGTGCAGAATCCACTAAGCTCTCTCTCTGACTATTAAGATAGATATAAGCATCCGTTACTCTCTTCCTGTCATTTTCCGACTCAATTACACCTACTACTTCTTTCTTTCTGAGCGATTTAGAATATTTTTTCTCTAATTCAAAGAGAGTTTGAAAGATTATTTCAGACCAGCTGCTTGTCTCTTCAATCATAGTTGTCTCAAAACTATTAGGTTCGTTTGTAGATTCTTGGTCTGTCATATAATCACCTTAGATTCAATTAATATTTTATGTGTAAACTCATCTGAAAGCTGAACATCATCAAGCGAAGGAGTAATTAGAATAAATTGAGGAGTAATAGATCTATTCTCTTTTGCTATCTTGTATGTAGCTAATGCCATTGCAAAAGCCAATGACTTATTTTTCTTATCTAATTTTTGTGTGAATTCATCAATGGCATGAATCGGGGAGTGGTTTATCATGTGAAGTGCTAAGATTATGGCTTGAGCAATTAACGTTTTTTCTCCACCTGATAACTGTCTATATTTTCTATCATCACCTTTTGTTTCAGCCTCAATTATCAACCCTGAATTTGTCTCATCGTTGTAATTTACTATACTTAAAGATATATTCTCAAAAACATCTTTTAGAAGTAAATTGAGCATTTTATTGAGATGAGAAACGATTTGTTTCAAACTACCTTCCCATTCAGCTAAACGTTTTTCCAGATCTTTCTTTAGATTATTCAAATGTTTTTGAGTTTCTTCTACTTCTACTTTTAACAGCTCAACTTTACGCTCTTGCTCTTCAAGAGTTTCTTCGGTGACTGCAGGTGTTATTTCAAGAAGTTCAAGCTGTCCTTTAATTTTGTTATAATCAGAGAAGATGTCTTCTTTATTTTCACGAATCACTTCAGGCTGTAAACCTTTCTCTTGAGCTAAACTGAGTAAATCACTGAGTAGATTATCTATTTCCTCAACCTCTATATTCAACAATTCAACATGTCTGATAATTCTATTTTTTCTGGATGAAAGTTCATTGATTCTATGAGATAACTCTGAAAATTCACTTCTCTTATTTTGTTCGAGACTTCTCTTGATTTTCAATTCATTATCCATTTTTATTAATTGAGAGGCATGATTTTCGATTTTAACATTTATCTGCTCCAAACCATTGCGTTCTTCGCCTAATTGTTGTTCCACTTCATTCTTTCTACTTTCTAGATTGATGAATTCTCTTTCTACTTCATCACCTGACATTTCCCATGGACGAAGATAATTTTCTATCTCTCTTTTCTTATTTTCAAGTTCACTTCTTTCCTGAATATATTGACTTTCTTCTGCAGCTAGCTCTTCCATGTTAGTGTAAAGAGCTTGTAAATTTTCTCGTATTCTTTCTATTGATAAGTATTTATCCAAAGAAACGTTTAATCTCACGCGATATTTGCTTGGTGGTCTGGAAAAAGCTTCTCTAGATAGATAGTAGCTCTTACCATCAGTTGTAAGAATGTTTGCCCTGATTTGTTTTGCATAATTAGTGAGGAGATTTGGAGGCAATTCAGGAAATGCAAGAACAATGTTTACAAATCGTTTAAGATATAGTTTAACTTGAGTAGAGGTTTTTATTAAATTAATAACATTATCAATCACACCATCTGGTTTCTCCTTCAAACTAGTGGACGTGAGATAATCAGGTTTAGGACCTTGTTCTTCTTCTAGTACTCTTCCTACAGTGAAGTTAGGCTTGAATGATGGGAAGATGTTATCATAAATTTCTTTGGCTGCATGATATGCCTCCTCAGATGTAGCAATGAATCCAAATAAATTTCTACCTAAAGCTTGTTTTATTACTTCAGAATACTTCACAAAATCAGGCAAGATTGTTATAACTTCATAAACTGGTCCAATAATTTCTTTTGAGTAGTGAGAGGATTTGATACCTTCTTTGAATTTTATTGAATCTTTTACAAGATTTCGCTCATATTCACTTAAGTCACCATAGAGACTAGCTCGTTCATCTATACGTTTCTTGATCACGTTCTCTTCATTGGATTTTTCCTTCAATTCCTTTGAGAGATCTAATATTCTAACATTCAGATGCTTCTGCTGCTTCTTAATACTGTTAAGTTGATCTTGAAGGTTAATTTTTTCATTCAAAGTATCATTTGTTTTTACTTTGCGAAATTCAGTAAGTTTCTCATCTAAGTTATTGAGAGTTTCCTTGAATTGGTTTATTTTTCGTTCCTTTTCCTCTTTTTGTCCCTCAAATCGGCTTACTTTGTCACTTAAAATGTCTCTCTCATTGATCAAGCTATTATTGTCTTTCTCGAGATTCTCAAGTTCTTTTCTAGTTTTATTATAGTCCTCGTTGGTAGATTGGAGCTGTGTACTTAGATTACTTAATTCATTCTTCTTGGATGTAAGTTCTTCTTTAGATTCTTGCAATCTATCTTTGCTCTCGAGTGCGTTAAACCAAACCAATTCTCTATCAACATTCTCAAAACGGGTGATAAGTTCTTTCTTTTTTTCTAATCTTTCGAAATTTTCTTTCAGTTTGCTCAGAGAAGTTTTTTCTTTTTCAAGTTGCAACACCAAAGGAGAGAATTCTTTATTTTTTTCATCAACTCTCCTCTTTGAAGTTAAATAACTTGCAAATATCTCTTTTAGTCCAGTAGCTGCAAGAAGACTGTCTAGTTTCTTACGAGGGGAACCATCAGCAAATGAGCTTAGATACCCCTCCTCTGTAAAATTGAGCATTGTATCATCATAAATGCCAATGCTTTTCATTAATCTTTGTACTTGCTTTCGAGCAATAGATTGCTTTTTACCTTTAGTGTCTACAATACTTCTTCTCATATCTCCTTCTTTATTGATTCTTATTTCTAAATGAAATCTATCTTTGTTTACAATGTTGCTAATATCAGGATCTGAACTAGAAATTATCCTTTGATCATTTATCATGGGATTATGCAAAAATAGTTGAATTATACAATGATCATCAAAGGGTCCAACAAGATCTTTGTACGAACTTAAACTTACTCTACTTGGTGTATGCCCAATAGAAAGTATAAGAGCTTCAAGCAACTGTGTCTTTCCACTCCCATTTGCGCCTGAAATTACTATAATTGGTAGTTCAGACAGTTCTAATTCTGTGAACTTGTGCATCTTAAAATTGCAGAGCGTCAAACGATGAAATATGAAGTTATCTGGTTTTAGTACTAAAGAAGACATCGTATCCCACTCTTGAAATCTAGCGACAAATCAATATTTAAAACCAGCTATTACGAAAGATTAAAAA
>DAOVRE010000161.1 GCA_030628305.1 Candidatus Heimdallarchaeota archaeon
GTTTTCAAGAGCAATATCAAACAAGGGAAAAATTATTTCAAAATCAGTTTTTATGAAAATAAGAAATTATTAAGCTCAAGTCACATAGAATATTCACAAATCAGAGAGATAGAAGATATCAAGCAAATTGAAAGAAGCAATTTCTTAGGTATGACTTCTAAACCTTTCATTAACCCTCGCGCAGCAAACTACTGGGTTTTCTTCTCGCTGTTTGGCAAGAAAAAATATGTAAAGGAAAGTCCAGTACTGATAGTATTTAAGCTTGTAGGATTCTTAGGAGGTGCAACTTTTATCACATTAGCAATAATAATGCAAAACTTATTTCCGGAAATAATTTTACCTGTAAGCGTTATAATAACTCTCATCTCATTCTTGAGCTTCTTCTCTAACTTAGATGATAAGCATGTCAAGCTTATTTATGAACTAAAACTAACTAAGGATACTCGAAGAGGGACTCTCTATTTAGCTAAACAAATGCCAAATGAAGTTTTATTGAAGTACTGTCTTTCAGGATTAAATTATGGTTATGAAGCAGAGAGCGATACATTATACTGGAAAGAAGGAGCAATCAAATTATACGAAAAACTCATTCCACTAGTAGGAAGATTGTTGCATCTGAGCACAGATATTAAGCCAACGTCAGCGGTCTTAGTTTCGAAAGTAGAGGAAATTAAAGATAAAGACGAATTGAAGAAAAAAATCGAACTAGGAATCCAGCTCCAATATGAAGAAGGAATAAGATTTGATGAAGGTGTTGATGCTTTGGGAGAAGATGCAGAAGCAGTCAAAACAGATGTGAAAGTTTTTGATACTGATTCTTCAATGCAACCTGAAGTTTCTATCATAAAGACAGAAACTTCCATGGACGCCCAAGTGGAAGTTATTGAGACTAAAACATCAATAGAACCAGATATAGATCCAATCGAAACAGATTCTTCACTTGATAACGAAATAGATCCAATCGAAACAGATTCTTCATTTGATAATGAAATAATTCCGATCGAAACTAAACCAAAAGCTTTAGTTTCAAAAGTTCGAGGAGTTATAATAGGGAAACATACTGATGTTGCAACAATACCAGAACCAAAAAAACTTCCGTTCAAAAAGAAGGATGATATGAAGAAATCGGTAAAGGATGAAGCTGATTCAGAAAAGTAGTTCTAAACGTATAAATTATAAGTATCTAAACTTTTGTTTTTATAATGGTAGACTTCATCAGTAACCCAGATAAGAACGGGGAATACACTGCATTTAATTTTACTTGGATAAAGATAGCAACCCTTGCGATTCTAGGTTACTATATAAGCGAAATGACAAGCATAATTTTCAATATATTTCTATATGATGATTCAACTATTACCAAAGATATCTTTTCATCGTGGATGATAATTGATACAGTACTTTACTCTCTGGCTTTAATTTTCTTGGCAATTCAAGTCTTGATTTGGAGAAATACTAGCAGTGATTATGAAACAAGAAGCAAATCTAGATTAGCGTTCATCATGCTTATACTTACAGCTTTTTTTGCAACATTATACGATGTTCAAGGTATTCTTCAAGCAGATCTGCAATATAGTCACCAAAGTGATAATGTTGCACCATTTATTTTCATGTTTATCACTCATTTCTATAGTTTTATGCTAATAAAACAATTAGTTACATCAATTGGTAGAAGCAAAAGTACTAGAGCAGGAACTTCAATATTCTATTCCTTATTTGGTTTAAACCCAGCAATTAGAAACCTTCTATGGTTCGTCATTCTTGTATTCAGCATGGAATATGTAACAATATTCACTTTCTATGGAGAACTGGTTATGGTTTATCTATCAGCTGTAGTAGCTGTAGGGTTCACAGTTGCAATATGGAAAGACGCTCGAAGAATTAGGATAGGATATCTACTGAAAAGTGCAGAAAAAGATAAAGTACTACAAAAAGAAGAAAATGTATTAGTTTTAACAGATCATACCCTTTATGCGAAACAAGAACAATCGCTATTCTGCAAGAACTGTGGAATTAGAATAGATTCAGAAGCGTCGAAATGTCCAAAATGTGGGCATACACCTACAGTTGTTTAATCCACCTTTGCTTTATCTTCTTCCTCTTTTTCCAATTTCTTGCTTGCTATAATAATATTAGTTGTCGTATCACTTTGCTTGAATAAGCGGAATAGAAAGATTACAACTACTGTTGCTACAGCTACACCTATAATTATGAAAAGAGCAGTTAACAAATCTCCCGAATCTGATATTGGGTTTTTACTGTAATTTTCTGTGCGATGATTGATAGCATCAAGGATTTTTGTTTCAATCGACCCATAGCCAAAATAACCTTCTGTTACAGCAACTATTTCTGAGTTATTATCTAGTATTACTAGAGATGGGACTACTGTTAAATCAAAAGTCGAGATTGCTTGAGCAGAAGCATATCCCAATGTCCAATTAGTTGAGAGGGAAAGGTCTTCAATTAAAACAAGCAACGTAGCATTTGTTGGTTCGGAATCAACATTCAAAGCAATCAATGAGAGAGTATAATTGTTTTCCATTTCCTGTAGTGTTTCAATTTGATTGTGACACGAAGGGCAATTTGGTTTAAAGAAAACAACTATTCTTACTCCTTCATAATTTAAAACGTCATCATTTTCCATACCAATATTGGTAAAAGGAATGGATGCTGTAACACCTTGAGTCGGGGAAATCAATGATGTGACTGATACAGAAACAATAATTGTTACAAATAGTAGATGTTTTTTCATGGTCATAAGAATCATCGTTGATTTTAGTGTAAACTAATCTATGGCAGAGTAATTTATTACTTTTCTCATTTTTTCAATTTTCACATTATCACATATAACAGATTTTTCAACAAAAGAATCGCTCCCTATATCAGAAGATTTCCAGATAACACTATGATCTATTATTGAGTTTGCTTTAATATTCACATTATCGTCAATTACAGAATAAGGTCCTATGGTCACATTTTCCTCCACTATAATGTTATTTCCAAATACTACAGGTGGAATTATTTTTGCTGTCGGAGAAATATCAACATTTTCTCCTTTCCAGATACCATTAGCTTTGTTTCCAGGGGGAACAATTCCTTCCACAAATCCTCTAAGAATATCCCAATTAGCCCAGAGATAACTTCGAATATTCCCGCAATCCATCCAATAATACTCATCAACATATCCGTTAATCTTGAATTTTTCTTGTAAGAGATAAGGAAAGAGATCTTGTCCAAAGTCATTAATATCTTTGAAATTTTCCAGAATTTCTAGAACTCTAGTTTTGAAAATATACACACCGGTATTAACTAAGTTCTGATGAAATTCAGATACTGGTCTGTATGCAAAAGCTATAGTTGTAAATAACATCTCTTCAGGTTTTGGTTTCTCTAAGAAGATTTCTATGTTCTGCTCCTTATCTAGAAGAATCACACCAAATTTTTTCGTTGGGAAGTCAATATTTTTGAGACTGATAGTTGCATAAGCATCAGTAGAATAGAAGAAGTCTATCATATTCCGTAAAGGCAAATTACTAACGATGTCAGCCATAGAAACAATAAAATCTCCTTCGATGATATCTGACACTAAACGAACTGCATCAGCTGTTCCAACAGGTTCCATATCGGGAATTATTATCTCTAAATCTTCACTGGAATATTTTTCGGTAACATAATCACGGATCTGGTCTCCCAAGTATTTAACAGCAATAACAATTTTCTTTACTCCAGTAGCAGTTATTTGACGAATAGCAAAATCAATCATCGGTGTTAGAGCTACCTGAACCAGTGGTTTAGGTTTGTTAGTAGTTAAAGGTTTAAGCCTTGTTCCTTTTCCTCCAGCTAGTATAACCGCACAATCTATCTTAGATATTTTAACCACCACTTTCTTTTTTATTTCGTAATTTCTTAGCTAACCAGCCAATTTTAGTATCTTCTATACCATGGATGTCAAATTCTGGTACAAAAGGTTTGATATCTAGTAGAGGTGTTTTATTGAAAACGTCAATCCCTTTTACTAACAGCTTATTCCCATCAACTTTAACTAATTGAACAATTGATAAACCAATTTTGTTGGGACGGTTAGGGTGACGAATAGCAAAAATACCTTTGGGGATATCATCTAGAAAAGGTTGAAATTTGATTTTTTCTTCTGTTGCTTGATCAAACCAATAGATAAGTATTATATGAGAAAAACCATCGAGTTCGTCTAAACCTTCTAGATATTCTGGATTAACAATAACGGTTCCAAAAGCTTCAGAGAAACCAGGTTGGATAGGTATATTATCATCACTTTTTTCGAAAGGTGATTCGATATGACCAATTGGCTTGATAATAATATCCATGTATAGTTCTTTAATTGCTAATATATCTTTCTTTTGGCTTCCAGACATACTGTCCATTCCCTCTATCACATTACTTAAATAGAATAATTGGGTATAATTATATGTAAAAATGGTGATATAGTGAGCCAAAGAATTTTCAAAATCTCCCTGCTGGGAGAAGGGGCCGTTGGAAAAACTTCCCTTCGTCGAATATATTTAGGTGAAAGCTTCAAGGAAGGCTACATGATGACCATAGGGGCCGACTTCGCAGTTAAGAAAATGGCTCTTAACCAAGTTGAATACACTTTACAAATTTGGGATTTAGCAGGCCAACAAAGGTTTTCTGCAGTCCGTGAAGTTTATTATCGTGGAACAGCTGGAGCACTTTTAATTTTTGATATTTCTCGTCCAGAGACTTATGAGGTTCTCCCTAATTGGCTCCATGAACTTGTTCGCAACAACAAAAACCGTATTGTTCCAATAGTACTAATCGGCAACAAAGCTGACTTGCGAGAATCTA
>DAOVRE010000101.1 GCA_030628305.1 Candidatus Heimdallarchaeota archaeon
GATGGAAATTATGCTGATTCTATAGGAGCTAAAGATTTAGCTATTCTTCTTTTTAATGATGATAACTTGACAGCAGGAGCTAATGTTTCTTCCCATTTACTTTTATCAATTTTCTTTACATCTAACAGATTTTCTTTAAGAGCAAACTCGAATAACTCTTTTCCCGCTTTGGTTCTTATTAAAATGATGTTGCTATCATCATCAACACCAATATTACCAATTGAGATATCTGCAAATTCTGCAGCAAAATCTTGGCAATATTTACATCCTTCTGCTTTAGCAGCACCACATTCTTTGATTTTTATTTCTGTTCTCCCATCAGGGTGTTCAAAAAAGAATTTCCCACGAGCACAATCGGTTTTTGTAAGATCGGGTGCAGAGAGACCCAAACTGCTAGAAATAATATCTCTAAAACCAACTGGATCATAGCAGCTCATACAGAACAAGCCTATTTTGTATTTCACTCTAAAATCTGCTCCAAGATTTTTCATGTCCATTATATTAGTTAAAGTTTCATTATGACAAGGTAAACCAACTGCTGCAACTTTTTTCTTATTACTTAGTTTAATAGATGGAAGTTTTATCAGAACCGGATTAAGAGTATATTTAGATTTTGATGATTTTCGGATATCGAACTCAGAAAGTGCTAACACTGGCACGGGGCTTAATAAATCACTTCCATGAGCGGTCACTAGCGAGCTATCAATTTTTCCCTTCTTCATAGCTGTTAAGAGCAAAGTAGTTACAATACCACCATTTTGTGATCTAGAATGAATTTCTTCATCTTTAGTTTTTCCTGTATAAACCTCCAAAATAGGTCCAATCTCCTCTGCAGGGTAGGTTGGTTGTTCAACTTTTTGTTTAAATCGTAAACATATATCTACACAAGCTCCACAAGAAATACAAGCTCCAACAAGCTTTGGTTTTAGTTGCTCAATTGCAATAACATAAACAGGACAAACTGCCTCACACCCTCCACATGAAACACAATAACCTGGCTTAATTACTTCACGGTTTAGCATTGCAAAATTTCTTTTTCTTTTTCTTGGCTCTTTATCGCTCATTTCAAATCATCTCTAGTAAAGATTAAACTGAATTGGATTAATCCATTTTTAAACTATGCGAGAGGGATATGTACAAAAAATAGAAGAAAATAGCTGAAAAATAAAGAAAATAAGAAAATTAAACTTCTTCCAATTCATCAAGAAGATATCTTTCGCTACCAGATTGTCTAGATTGTATTGCTAATTCTCTTTGTGAAACAATTTCTCTTTCTAATCTATCGAGGGCTACAGCATATGCACTGAAGACTCCGTAACCTTCAGCTTTAGCAACATACGTATGACCTTTATCGGTGGATATTCTCAATCTTATTTGATAGAGAACAAAACCTCTAAACTTCTTCTTTGGAATAGATTTAGCATGGATAAATAATTGTCCAGAATTACCAATCACTGAAGCAAATTTCTTTACAAGATCTACTCCCATCTCAATGATTGGTTCCATATCTTCGTCATCAACATCTCCAATTACTCTCACATAGTATCCTTCAGTCTTAGGGGGGATGCTTACTGTTTCAAGAAGGTCTGTAGTTGTTAAAACTCCAACGGGGTGATTTTCTTCATTTATTATTATTAGTGTTTTATGATTAGTTTTGAAAAGTTTACTTATAGCTTCAAGAACCAGCTCATTCTCTTTACAACTAACCACTTCTTCAGTCATAATATCTTTAATAGGAGCAGCAAGTGGCGTAAGTTGTAAAGCTGACCTATCACCCCTGGTTTGTTTAGTGGGGAAAGTAGGAATTAGAAGCTCGGCCATATCATGAGGACTAACAATGCCTAATAAGTAATTATTTTCATCTACAACAGGCGCCCTAGAAATATTATTTGTCCTAGATATTGCGATTAATCTTGCTGCTGTAGTATCAGGACTTACACATATAGGATTTGGCGTCATCATGTCTTTCACGGTTTTATCTTTAAACAAAACAGCAGAGACCCTAATGACATCGATATCCCTATAAACACCAATGATTTTTCCCTCATCTTCGATAGGAACGGTATTTATCTTTGCAGATAAAAGAGCTCTAGCTATATCATCAACAGAAGAGTTTTTCTTAACGGTGGGGACTTTTTGAAGTAAGTTGGATACTTTAGTATCAGGTTGTATTCTAGATTGTCTAGTTATATTTTTCTTTGTAAGATAGCCAAAGAAAGTACCCTTTTCATCAAAAACTAGAAGTTCGCGTATATTTTCCTTAAAATATTCAAACACTTTTGATATTGGTTCATCAAGATTGATTGAAGTATACTCAGAAACAATTGATAACTCAGTACTCATAAGCTAATACAAGTTTTTATGATTATAAAAGATTCTTATTCGTTGAAGGAAAGCAGAAAAAATGGAGGAAATCTTTCTAAAGTATGTATTCCATTCTAAATTTAAGGTGTTCTTCGCTAAACTGCTTTCCCAACCGCCCAGCATGGTAAAATAGTTTATCCACGTTATGTGCTGAAAGTGCAGATGTTTCTACATAATCGAATCTGTGTAGTTTTGCAAATGCTATAGCATCATCACGGGATACTGCTCTTGCATCTTTCAGGTCATATTTGTTTCCACATAGAATAATAGGGATGTCAGGCACCCTTGAAAGAACTTCATTTGTCCAGATATCAACATCATCAAAGGAATTTTGATTTGTTATATCAAAAACAATGATTGCACAGGTAGCACCTACATAGTATTTAGGACGAAGATAAGTGAACATTTCTTGACCACCTGTATCCCAACAACTAAGTCTAATAGTTTCAGGGTCAGTATATATTTTCTTTTGCATATTCTCATTCAACAATTCTGGTGTAAAGGTTAATGTTTTTGTTAACCAACTTACACCTAGCGTTGGTATGTAACTATGAATAAATGTATTTAGCGTAAATCTTCTTGCTAATGAAGTCTTCCCAACAAATGCTGAACCAACACATATTATTTTTTGTAACTGCTTCATTTTTTTATCTCCACACTACATCTAATAAATCTTGAATCAAACCTAATCCATCCAATCTCTGCCATTCTACCTTCATTGCCACAGGCACTCTCTGAGCAATTATGTACCTTAATCCTTCTTCTCCCATCTCCTTTTGTAAACAATCTAGCATATTCTTAAGAAAATAAATGAATTCTCTCTTGATCTCACTTGTTGTAATTTTCTTTATATCAACTTCATGGATATCAAAACCCTCTTCAAGAGTCAGAGAATAAACTTCCTTTAGATAAGAATGGCTATCATCTAAATATGCTTGTAAATTTTTACTGAACTTCTTATAAAAATCTTCTATTTTCATTAAGTTTCTTTCGTCAATATATCTTTTTATCCCAATCCAGATTGAATTTAGGATATTTTCAAACACCTCTACAAGATTCCTCTTATCAATATCCTCAATATGAAGATCTAAAACATTCCACAACAAAAATGAGTGAGAAAGTGACTCTGATACTTCACGTCTCCTAATCCCTTCTAATTCTTGTAGAAATTCGTTTGAACTAGTTTCATCTTTAACTTCAAATGCATTCAAAAAAAGTTTCATAAAGAAAAACAATTGGGAAGAAACCATTTCCAATGAATAATTTGGAGGGCTAAGCAAGATAAACAAGAATGAGTATTTACACATAAACAAAATTTGTGTATTACCAAATTTCAAAACTTGAAGTTCTTCTAAATTAGGGTTTTTTTCGGCTTCAGAATAAAATTGAAGTAAAAATTTAACTATGTCGTCTACATCTTGATCCTCTTTTTGAATCGCGTGGGGACGACAAAAAAGCACTTCCATTTCATCTTTGTTTACTACGTAGAAGCCAATCATATAGCATTACAACCCTACAATATCATAAGTATCTCAATACGCTTAAAAATCTATTTTAAGTATCATATCAAGATGATTAAGGAAATTGTTATAACACAAAAGAAAGGAAAAAGAGAGGGATTACTTAAGTGTAACCAATCTTTGGGCTTGTAATTTGACTTGGTCGCTTGAACTTTTCACTGATTTTTTCGTAGTACTTAATAACATCAGCTGTAACAGTGGGGTGTATTCTTTCAAGAGCACTATTGAAATGGTTCATAGTTACAGTTTCAATTTCAAAACTTTCTCGAAGAGCAAGCATACCAGCTTCCCTGCATAATGCTTCAATATCACTACCAACAAAACCTTCGGTTACTGATGCTAATTCTTTTATTGAAACGGAAGATGCAAGTGGCATATCTCGAGTATAAACCTTGAAAATTTGCAATCTACCTTTTTGATTAGGAGGATTTACAAAAATCAATCTGTCAAATCTACCAGGTCTCAAAACCGCTGGATCAACTATGTCGGGTCTATTTGTAGCTGCAAGAACTACTATATCCTTTAACTCTTCCAATCCATCTAATTCTGTTAATAACTGACTGATAACTCTCTCTGTGACATTACTGTCAGAAGATGTTCCTCTCACAGGAATTAAAGAATCAATTTCATCGAAGAAAATTATTGAGGGTGCTGCAAGTCGGGCCTTACGGAAAACTTCACGAATAGCTTTCTCGCTTTCGCCTACCCATTTTGAAAGTACTTCAGGACCTTTAATAGAGATGAAATTAGCTTCAGATTCTGTGGCAACAGCTTTTGCGAGAAGAGTCTTTCCACAACCAGGAGGTCCATAAAGCAATATGCCTCTTGGAGGTTTGATACCAATTCTTTTGAAAGCATCTTTTTGGGTAAGGGGCCATTCTATAGCTTCTCGGATATCAATTATCGCCTGTTCAAGACCACCAACTTCAGTCCATGGGACGTTGGGTGATTCTACATAAACTTCTCTTAGTGCGGTTGGGGTAATTTCCTTGAAACCGGATAAAAAGTCATCATGTGTAACTTCAAGTTGGTCTAGAACCTCAGAAGGTATACTTCCTTCACTAAGATTAACAGAAGGTAAAACCCTTCTTAGAGTTTTCATTGCAGCTTCACGAGCCAGAGCTTCTAAATCTGCACCAACATAACCGTGAGTAATATTTGCTAATGTTTTCAAATCAACATCTTGAGTTAAAGGCATTCCACGAGTATGGATAAGGAGAATCTCTTCTCTACTATCTCTGTCTGGAACATGTATTTCGATTTCTCGATCAAAACGTCCTGGACGACGAAGAGCAGGATCAACTGCATTGGGACGATTAGTTGCGCCTATAACAATTACTTGTCCACGGGCTACTAAACCATCCATTAATGCTAATAGTTGTGCAACTACTCTTCTTTCAACCTCACCTGTAACGTCTTCTCGTTTTGGTGCTATAGCATCTAATTCATCTATGAACACAATGCTTGGAGAATTGTCTTCAGCGTCTTTGAAAATACTTCGTAAACGTTGTTCTGATTCACCGTAGAACTTTGACATGATTTCTGGACCATTAATAACAATGAAGTGAGCCTCTGATTCATTTGCGACTGCTCGAGCTACTAAGGTTTTTCCACAGCCAGGAGGTCCATGAAGTAATACACCTTTAGGAGGATCAATTCCTAGTTTCTCGAAAAGTTGTGGGAATTTAAGTGGGAGTTCTACCATCTCTCGTATCTTCAAAATTTCTTGGTGTAAACCACCAATATCCTCATAAGAAATACTGGGAGCAGTTTTTTCTCCTTCAAGCAATGGTTTTTCAGCTACTTTGAGCTGTGTGCTTTCAGTAACAACTACAATCCCAGAAGGAACCGTAGTAACAACATTGAAAGGAATTGCTCTACCAAGAATTGGTATTAAGACCGTATCCTTTCTTGAAAGCGGCTGACCAAGGAGCTTTCTTTTAACAAAATTTTCAAAACTAAAATCAATATTTACTGACATTTGTTCAGGAGCTAAAGTAACTTGTCTAGCGACACTCACCTTTGCTTTTTTGACATCTACTTTATCTCCTAAAGAAACACCAGCATTCCTCCTAATCACGCCATCACAGCGAACTATTTCTTTTTTCAAATCTTCAGGATAAGAAGGCCATGCTACTGCAGTAGTAGAACGTTTACCAACAATTTCAACAATGTCTCCTGTTGAAACGCCAATTTTTGACATTGCCATACTATCTAAACGTACTTTGCCTCTTCCAACATCTCGTTGCTTTGCTTCAGCAACTCTTAATGTAATTTCTTTATCGGCCATTTTAACTCCTCAGACAATCTTGACCATATTTTACGCTTGTTTTTTCTAAAACTTCTGACTTTATAATGGTTTGTTTTATACCCTATTTTACATAGATAATTAGGAGATTTGGGTATTTAATA
>DAOVRE010000036.1 GCA_030628305.1 Candidatus Heimdallarchaeota archaeon
AGATAGTATCAATACCTAAGGAAACTATCTTTTTTACGCTTAATAGCATATCACGCATTGAATCATATTCCGAAACGAAAGGAGGTTTGAACAATAGATACGCCTTGACTCGTGCGCCATTCTCTATTATTTTATTTGCAGCTTTTTCAAAATCCTCCCAGAAGAAACCTTTGTTAATAGAGTTCATAAGGATAGAATTGCTTGAGCTTTCCAACCCGATTGCTATCTCTAGTATGGACATATCTATTCTCTTTGATATATTTTTGAGTGATGAATCTTTAATGTATTCGGGTCTAGATTCAATCACCACCTCTTTAATTACCTCATACTGTGATAGCTCTTCAAGCATTTTAAATTGAAATTCTTCTGGAATTTCTTTTGTATCAAGAAAACTCCCACTTGTAAAAATCTTCACTGAATACAAGAATTCTTTATTCAGTTTGTTCTTCAAAATCTTTTGAAATGATGATAAAATAATCTCGAAATCAGGTTGTTGAGGATTGTCGTAAATATACCCACAAATCGAACAACCACCACTGCCTGATAGTGCCCATGAGCATCCTCCTGTAGGGAGAATAAAAACTAAAGCTTTTCCTTGCTCCGTTAGAAGACGAGTATCTTCTTCCCAGAAGACTACTTTTCGAGAATGTTTTCTAGAGGGAAGTTCTGCTTCTCTAATTTGCTTGATTCTCTCAGCAAAGTCTTTGTTAATTTTCATTTTTTACTCCTCACTTTCTTCTTAACTTCTGCAACAATCCCTGAAGTCATCTTGTTCATATCACTCCCAGAAACAAAAGCAGTTGCTGTAGCTATTATTTGATCTTCATGAACTATGAAAATTTCATCGTTTGGTTGGATTCGTTCATTAGCATGAATGACACCAGGGGCATAAATATTGCTCCCAGAAACCCGTTCGGCTCCAAATTCAAGGATGTTTTCGGTTTTGCTAAAAATCAAATTAGCAGGTTTTGGAAAGAGAGATAAATATCCGCTTTTGGTAGCATAAGTTGCTATGTGTTCATTATCTTTGTAGATATGTTGGTCACGAGGAAATTTACCTTTAATCCTTACAGAATAGGGGAACAAAATTACTCCGGTTCCTAATCCATATTCAAAATCTGCAACAGCTTGTATCTTCCTTATTTTGCTCGAGATTCCTTTTTGGTCAGATGTTTTTGTTGCTTGTTGGATTTCTACTAAAGTGTCAGTCAACTGTTGACAAGCTTCTTCACTTGTTGGATTTGCATCTTTAGCCGTATCTTTAATATCAAAAGATGAAGTGGTTCTGATTTTTTCCACAATGTCCTCGTACCCTTTTCCATGTGTATGATTTACGACTACAGTGTCCTTTGGAAAATGTGACAAAACATCCTTTAGGAGTTCCGCTGTAACTTCAATCTCCTTTTCAGACCACCCACCTGAAACAGGAATGTCATAATATTTTACTGGATAAATATCTTCTAGTTCACGTGGGACGACAGATAATGGTGATGTTATAATCAATTCAGTAAGTGACTTGAACACACCCTTTCCAGCTTTTCTCATGGCTTTATGAAAGAATTTGTGAGACCTTGAAAATGAATAAGGTTTCCTTGCTGAGCAAGGCAATAGTATAACTAAATTTGAATTGGGATCAGGTTTATACCTCTTTCGCACTCTCTCTCTAAATTCTGTTATCAAGGGTCGATCAAATGATTCTTCCCCTATACATCTGACGGGAGAAGATGATATCATTGGTGTTCTTATTCGAAGATTTTCGTTGAAATGAGTATCAACTCTCTTGAGTGCTGCTGCAAAACTCACATTATTATGAACATCTTTCTCAACCTGTGCTCGAAAAATACCTCTTTCAATTGAATATCTTATTCGAGATAGTGTATTCTTAATTACCATTTCATTGTGTTTAAACAGATTGGGTTCTAGACCATTACAATGAGGACAATAACATTTTGGATGGATGGATTGCCTGTAAACTTGATCCTCTGTAAGAAAATAGCCATTTTTTGATACATAATGTGCAAAAGAATTATCGAAGAAGTCTATCCCCATGTAAACTAAGAAGGAGTAAAGGGAAGGTGATATGGGGCCAGGAACATATAAAGCAATATCTGGTGATAACATTTCTCTCAGTTGTACTAACGTTTCTGTTATGCGTCGTTGATTGGTAAATAATGAGGTTAATCCAGATAGAATGTATAACGAACAATCAGTTTCCATGATTTCTTTAATGCGTGGGTTATTGGTTTGAGAAATAGGTAAAGTGAATATAGACGTTTCTAATTCTGGAGAAGACAGGAATCTATCTAAATAATTCTCAAAATCACTGACAATGAAACTATCCTCAGCAAAAGGAGGATAAAAGGGTTGTTCAGTCAGTTGGAACTTTGTTGAATGATATTTGTCCATTTTGTCTTCTGGAAGTATCCATGATAAGTTATAATCTGTTTTTTTCACATCATCAAAATTAGGTGGAAAAGGTACATCGAAAACAGCTGTATAACCTTCAATTATTATAGGTGGATTTATAGCTATCAAACCTGGTGATAGGGGATAATGAGTCCTTGTTTCAGCTAATGTTCGTGCATATCCAAATTGTCTAAGAGGCTGAAAGAATCTCATTTTAACATCAAATCACTTGTTTAGTGTAGGAAAAGAGATAGGCAATAAAAATAATGTGTTATAACAGAGAAAAGGTTCGAAGAGTAATGTAAAGAAAGAGTATCTACGATAATTTGTTGTATTCAAGAGTATCGACCTTGAACCTAGCATATTCAAGAAGGTTTTCTTCATTAAGGAAAAAAGAAAAACAACAACTATAAAATTTTGTAAAAAAATATGTGTATCAGCATCATTCTTTCAATCGTAGAACGTTCCTATGTTTGATGAGATAGTAGGATTTGAAGAAAATATCTATGATAAAAAATGGAGTGAATAAATAGCATGAAAGATAAACTAAACCATATCTGAATGCTTGGACACCATAACTTAAGAAAACATTTTGCGAAGGTCCATGTATTACAATAACCCAGTCCCATATTTTATCACTTAACCTAGTACGTAAAAGGAGGAAAAGAGGTGAAATTATAACTAAGATGCCTACTAATAACAATAGTTCCCAATCTAACGTGAATACAAAATTATTTTTTGTAAAAAGAACAAGAAACAGTGCTAATGGAGTAATTACGAAGAAGAGAATGAGGATATCCAAAATGAGTTTCTTCCTATTATATCTATAAAGATTAGTTTCATTTTTTTCGACAACAAAACCTGTTTTAGCTTCTGTTGGTTCTACAATGTTAGTAGTTTTCCCCATGAGAATCAAAAGAACAATGCTATTTGTTACTTAAAATGTTTTCTTAAAACAGGTCATCTGGACTAGAATCGGCGGTCTTTTGCAAGATTAATTTGGCGGGCTAGCCCGGATTTGAACCGGGGACCCTCAGGTGTCAATTACAGCTCTAGAACGCTTCTAGCTGAATTAAAAGCCTGCTGCTCTACCTAGCTGAGCCACTAGCCCATGAGTTAGAATATCTTACTCACGATGTTCTTTCATTAAGCTCTTTTAATAAAACTTTCGTTTTTAATCTATTTCTTAATTAGATCGTTATCATGTTCGTCTTTGTTAGTATTGTGCTTCTTCTTGTTCCTGGAGAGTTTGCTAAATGCCATACTGTATATTGTTCTTCATAAGGATAAGTTGCTGATATCGCATCTATGGGAATTACTGTTACTAATTTTCTTACAGCTGCTCCAATTGCTGTGCTAAGCACTGCTCCGCTTGCTGATGTTCCAACTATTATTACTGCTTTAATTTTGTTCTCTTTTAGCTTCTTCTCTAGTTCTGTATCAAAGAATTTGTCTACACCTGCTTTGATTATTGGTTCTCCTTTCTTAGGCAAGATCTCTCTTCTCATATCCGCTTTACTTGCTGCGCTGGTTAAAGTAAAAATCACTGTCATGTCTCTTTCTCTAGCTTTTTCAAGAATTGTCTGGATTTTGTATAGTGTCTTTACACATCTTGGTCTTCTTTCGTTATTACAATTTGAATTTTGCATATCTAATACGAGTAGAGCTGTTTCTCTGGGTTTGATTTTAACTTCTTGTACTTCTGGTGGGTTTGGTGCTTTTACTCTTGTCCACTCTTCAACTATCGTACTTTCATCACTCATAAGCTCTCTTTACAATACGAGTATAAATTACTATACTTTTTTTGCTTAAAATGAAATGCTTAAGTATTAGTTGTCATTTGTGATTATCGTTACTCATTTACGTGATGCACATGAAAATCTTTGACCTTTCCAGCCGAGAAATCAATCTCCTTATCTATTTTGCTCAACTTCGTGCAAACGAGAAAGAAATCAGCATCACTACTTCTCAGATTGCAAATTTCTTCAAAACCTCCCAACAGACCGCTTCTCGGTGCTTGATTAGATTGAGCAAAGAATTAGGGCTTGTTTCTTGGCGTTCAACCCGTAAAGGTTCTTTTGTTCAACTCAATCCATTAGGTTTAGATATCTTGCACCAACTACGTTTTGAACTTGAGAGAGCTCTTTATCCTGATCTGAATAAAATCACTGTCCATGGTTCTGTTTTTTCAGGGCTGGGAGAAGGGAAATATTACATCTCTCGTTCTTCTTATATGGATTCTTTTGTAAAAAAACTTGGCTTCAAACCTTTTCATGGTACTTTAAACCTTCGAATTCCACCAGATGACGTTGACAGATTAGATCTGATTCGAGGTTCTTGGCCTGTCATTATCCCTGGTTTTGAGGAAAGCGGTAGGCAATATGGTGATGTTTTATGTTATGAAGTAACAATTCCTAGTTTAACAGCTAAGGTAGCAGCTATTGTCCCAAGACGATCACATTATGGAAGCAATGTTCTTGAATTGATTAGTGATGTAAACCTTAGAGAGGCACTAAATTTGGAAGATGGTTCAGAACTTGCAATCAATTATTCTTTGAATCAAACTAGTGAGCATGATAACTAATGGTTGGATCGCTAAATCACATCTTATTGAAAAAAATTTACTCTAACAATTTACATAAGCTCTTTTCAACAATTCCAACTCTCTCTAGGCAAATGGAACTTTCACAAGACATCATTAAGGCATCTCTACTAGATATGGTTGATAATGGTATTGTAATTGAAAGTAATGATCATCATTTCCGTTTGACGGAATTTGGAAGGAAGAAGATTACTATTGTAATGACTGGTGGAACCTTTGACATTATGCATACTGGTCATATTTTTACTTTTGAACAGGCTCGAATGCTAGGTGATATGTTGGTAATAGTTATTGCAACTGATAAAACAGTACAGAAGTTCAAACAACACCCTCCAACTAATTCTCAAAAAGACAGGGTTGAATTAATTCGTCACTTGAGAGAAGTAGATGCTGCTATAGAAGGAAGTGAAACAGATTTCCTTGAAACAATAGATGCTATCCAACCTGACATAATTGCATTGGGTTATGACCAGAAACACGATGAAAAAGATCTTTACAAGAAACTGAATGAACGAGGATTCTCTCATGTAAAGATTGTAAGACTCAAAGAACACGTATTTGGAAAGTCAACTTCAAAGATAGTTCAAGATATAATCAAGCACAGTTATAGAGAAGAAAGCTGACTACATTTAATCTATTTTAACTTGAAATTCTGTTAGAAAGTTTCTTAATCAGCAAATTTTCAGTATTATTTGATGTTTATTCAAAACTCTGAAGATCTTTTAAAACTAACCCGAAATGACACTGAAAAAGAGGTTATGAATGTACTCTTATCCTCAATTAACGATCTTCTAGCTTTTGCACAACCTTCTACAATTATGTCTGATTCAATAGTTTTTGATAATAATACTTTGAAAGTAGATGGGAGTTCAATTGATTTATCTTCCTACGAGAATTTCTACCTTATATCTTTCGGAAAAGCTTCTCAAACGATGTCTAGTTGGATGATAGATAATTTTCCACTGTCTTTTTCGCGTATTATTATTGTAAGCCCAGATAAAACCCATTCTAGATTTGCTTCCATGCCTTCCTGTAAATGTTTTACTGGTGGACACCCAATCCCTAATGAACAGAGCATATTAGCAGCTGAAGAAGTTCTCAAACTCCTTCAAACGCTTACGGAAAGTGACCTTTGTTTCTTCCTTATATCGGGAGGCGGAAGTTCACTTCTAGAGTCTCCTGATTATAACATCTCTCTTCAAGAATACCAACTATTGCAGAAGAGCTTACTTTCTTGTGGTGCTCCCATTCATGAGATTAATACTATACGGAAGCATTTCTCTAAGGTAAAAGGTGGGAAACTTGCATCCGTTTCAAACACCAACATTCTATCTTTCATTATCTCAGATGTGATTGGTAGTGATCCCTCCTTCATAGCTTCTGGACCTACTGTTCCTGATGAAACTACATGGAAGGATTGTGAAGCTATTTTTCAAAAATACAATCTTTTTCAATCTCTTCCTGAGGTGTTTGGTCATCTTATTGGTCAAGGAGTAAATGGTTTAATTAAAGAAACACCCTCTGACTCATCATTATTTTCAACCACTAACAATTATGTTATTGGAGACAATGTAAAATTGCTGGATTTCATAAAGAAAAAACTTAGTTTACACTATACTGTAGAGATTTTGGATTACAAGATAAGTGGAGAAGCTAAGGTAATTGGAGATGAGCTAGCTAAGGCGGTCGTTCAACGATACTCTAAAGTGAAAACACAGCGCGAAGATTTGTCTTTATCATTTCTTCTTTTTGGTGGGGAAACCACAGTTACTCTTTCACCCTCTGCTGGAGTTGGTGGAAGAAATCAAGAGCTTGCGCTTTCGTTTATTTTGTCGTCAAATGCTCTTAAATCCCTATTTTTAGCAAGTTTTGGAACAGATGGAATTGATGGTAATTCTAATGCTGCAGGAGCTATTGTTGGACCATTTACTTTTGCAAATGAACAAATCAGGAACGATGCTAGCAAATCTCTTTCTTCAAATGATGCTAATAGTTTCTTCAAAAAGCATGGTGGAGAGCTTATTACAGGTCATACTGGAACAAATATGATGGATATTGGAATAATCTGCATTTTGATGGATGAGAAATTTTAATCATCAAGATACTTGCCCAATCTCTCTTCTAGTTTCTTACCTTGAACAGCTACAAATAGATCAGAAAGAGTTCTTTCAACTAATATTCTAGCGATATCTTTCTTTCTTCTGAAATCTGACACTAGGTTTTTACCACATTCAACTTGCATAAATGTTGCATAGAGTTCCTTCATAGTTTCATAGTATTTTCTTGCCTCTTCTATTTCTCCTTCAACTAATTTTTCCAGAATATATCTTCTCAATTCTCCAATAAGGTCTGCAACTCCTAACAAGTAAGCTGCTTCTGTAACATTGATTTTTTCATAATTTGGGATTTTACCTGCAGTAAATAGCTCATTTAGTAACTTAGCTTCAGTATATTCTTGCATAGCTGCAGAAACTATGCCTATGCGATAATTCTCTTGTTGATTTTTTTGTAATTCATTAACTATTTTGAGAGCCCCTTCTGCTTCTTCTATCTTGCTTTTTGCCTTATCAAGCTGTTTCCTATGGAAATTTTCAATACTTTGACCTGAACATTTCAAGATTGTCCTTGATAAACTCATTAGATCGTCTCTTGCTTTATCGCTTTCAATAAGTTTTTTTTCAATTTCTGAAGCTATATCTTGGAAATTTGACATATCTACCATTATTCTCAGTATTATTTTTCGCTTCCTTTCAAATATGTTGTGTTTTTTAATCCTAACAGATAGAACAAAAAATTAATATGAGGTTTGTTTTCGTTATCCGAAGGTAAAAGGAAGATAGTTATGTTTCTTACGTACTACGCCAAAATAATGAAAAAAGTTGACAAATCATTAAGATCGTTTATGAAGGATCAACTAGATTCTGTTAAGGAGAATTCTTTCTTGCAGTATTTTTACAAAAAAATAGAAGATTTTCTTTTCTCTGGAGGTAAAAGAATTCGTCCTGTTATGATGATAACAACATTTTCTGCTGTTGATTCAAACAAAAAAATAGAAGCTGCCGTAAGAACTTCACTATCATTGGAACTAATTCACAATGCCAGCTTAATACATGATGATATCATGGATAATGCTGATACACGTAGAGGAAAACAAGCTTTTCACAAAATATTTCATGATTATGCTGAGAACAATCATAATGATGCAAATATGGACTATGCTAACTACGGGGAATCCATGGGTATTCTGGGAGGAGATTATGTTTACAATCTTGCCTATAGAGCTATACATAATGATGGGTTTTCTCCCGAAATCACTTTAAGAGCAGCACAAGAATTCAACATTGGTTTCCTCAAAATTGTTCAAGGTGTTATATTTGAATCAGACCTTATGGGACGTAATAATGTCACAGAGGAAGAATACATCGAAATGATTAAAGGAAAAACAGCTGCACTGTTTGAAAAATCAGCTCGACTTGGTGCGATTTTGGCTGAAGGATCAATTTCTCAAATAGATAATCTAGGTAGTTTTGCTCTAAATGCAGGAATCGCTTTCCAACTTGTAGATGATGTTATAGGAACTTTTGGTGATTCTAAGAAAACTGGTAAACCTGTTGAAAGTGACATAAAAGAGGGTAAGAAAACAATCCTAGTAATCAAAGCCTTTGAAAATGCAAGTGTTGAACAAAAATCCATTCTTAGTAGAATTTTGGGGGACTGTGAAGCTACTGCAGCTGATGTTGAGAAAATTAGAGAAATAATGCGACAAACTGGAGCTTTGTCTTATGCTCGGAAACTTGCTGAAGAACTTTTTCAACTGAGCAAGTCATTTTTAGAAAATCTGGAACCACCCCTTAACCAACCTTACAAAGATTATCTGATAAACATTGCAAAGATGGGTGTTTATAGAGAAAAGTGAGTGAAAATCATGATTCTACCAACTGCTGAAATTGTCTGTTTGGGTAATGAATTACTAATAGGTGTAACAATAAATACCAATGGTACATTCATTGGTGAAAAACTCACAAAGCTAGGTTATGAAGTTCGAAGAACAACTTGCATTAGAGATGATCTCGAATTAGCCTCTGCATTTTTCAAAGAAGTTTTTTCAAGAAAGCCCGATGTAATAATTGTTTCTGGTGGGCTTGGACCAACATATGATGATATTCAACTTGAAGTATTAGGGAAAGCACTTGAGGTTCCTTTGATTGAAGATGAACAAGCTGTGCGACAATTAGAAGTATATTATGGAAAAAGAAATTTCAAATTATCCAAAGAGAGGCGAAAGATGGCCCTCTTCCCAGAGGGCGCCACTATCTTAAATAATAGAGTAGGTGGTGCTCCAGGTTGCCATATACAATACGCTGGAATGGACATTTTCTCCGTTCCAGGAGTTCCAACCGAAATGGAAGATATTCTACTAAATCATGTGATTCCTATTCTAAATAAAAAGGTTGAAAACTCTCTTTTTGAGTTGAAATTTCAAATATTAAATTGTAGTGAAAGTGAAATTGCTCCTTGCATAAATGATGTTAAAACACATTTTCCTGATCTTTATATCAAATCTCATCCTGCTTATAAGGGAAAAATTGGAATTGTTATTCACATATCTGGATATGGCAAAAAAACTGAGAGCAGCATCTATGAAGCTAAAGCAGAAATGATAGAACTCTTTAAAATAAAAGTACCTTCTCTAATAATTAACAATTTTAAGGACTAGAAAAAAATGGCAAAAAGATATTATACTATTTTCTTGCTGGGAACAGCAGGGAGTGGAAAAACAGTTCTAACTAGAACACTTTTTGATTGGTTTGATCAGAAAAAACTAGATGTTGCAGTTCTTAATTTGGATGCTGGAGTTAGGAGATTACCTTACAATCCAGA
>DAOVRE010000127.1 GCA_030628305.1 Candidatus Heimdallarchaeota archaeon
AAAAGTTGTGATGTCTACTAAACTAAGTAAAGATACTTGGTCAATTAATATTGATTATTCTGATGAAGAGACAATAGAAAACTTCAGAAACCCAGATAATTGGTTCAAAGACTTTACTACTGAAACTTTGGTTGCAGAACTACGATTTAACAGAGAAACTGGGCTAGCAACATATATGCAATACACTTACAGCTGGCATAGAATTCATGAGGTTGAAGGTTCGTTAGATAATGACGCTGAATCAGTTGATTTATTGATAGAAAGTACTCAGTTACCAACCAGTGCATCTTATGAATGGCCGTTTGCTGTAGTAGGGTTAATAGTTTTTAGTATAGTAATGGTAAGAAGAAAAAGAAAATAACTTCTTCATCCTTTTTTTATTTTTTACCATTAGATTGAAGTTCTTTCTCAACTAAAGCAGCTTCTTCAGTTTTTTTAAACGGAAAGAGTTGAGTTTCATCACGTTTTGGTTTGAAAATTTGTAGCAACAACGCTGATACAGCAACAATGGCTACGCCAATCCACTCAAGAACTGATGGTCTTTCATTAAGAAAGATTAGAGCGAGAATAGCTATTTGCACTAGCATAGTATTATTGATTATTGAAATCTCAACAGCTTGAAGTTTCTGCATAACATTGTTCCATAAAGTGAATGCGAAAGCTGTATTTACAAAACTCAACCAAAGAATGTAACCAATCGATGTTAAAGACAATACTGGAATTCCCTCAATAATTATTCCGGACACTAGTAAAACAACTGATCCAATCAACATACTAATGGTTGTTACAACCAATGGACTAAATTTTTGAGATTTATTAATAGCCCGTCCCATAATTGTCGACAAAGCATTTGCAACAAGTCCAACAATTGCAGCAATTAACCCAATTATACCCAGTATTGATGTTTGAACTTCTACAAATGGATAAAAGTACATTAAAGCGCCAACAAGAGCAGTGAAAACAAAAAGAATTTGGGCTAGATTAGGCTTTTCTTTAACAAGGAAGATGGCTAGAATCAGAACCAATATGGGAGTAAAACTGAGAAGAAGGCTTACAGTAATTGTATCTTCAAGATAAAGAATAGCAACAAACAGGGCACCTTGTGTAAAGGTATAAAAAATAAGCCCGTATATTACCAATTTAATCCACCATCTCCGAGAAATAGTTTTTATCATTTTACGATTTTTGGGAGTAGATAGGACAATTATTACTAGAATCAAAGAAGCGATAAAATAACGTAATCCAGCGAAGAAGAGTGGGGGAATAGATTCTAGACCGATCTTCATTATTGGCCAAGATGAAGACCATAGAATTGTCACAAAAAATGCTTGAAAAATGGAAAAAGCACGTGTTTTGACGATTTCCGAAATTGGCTTCATGCCTTGAATCACATCTTTAATACTAACATCACAATAGTGTGATGGGTGTAGGAGGACACAATAAAGTTGAAAGGTATTATATAAAATTAGTGAGTGAAGAAGAACAAGTAAAGAACCTAGTTTTAAACCAAGGAAAAGACAATTAATAAAAGAAGAGAGAGGGGAAAATCACACAATTATAAGGACAATTTACTGTGTGGGACAATACACAAACAGCATAATAAGTGCAGTAACTAGTAAAAGATTGAAGCATTAGAGATAATGCTCTATAATAAAATAGGTGGAAAAATTTGAATAAAAAAGTGATACTTTTTACAGTAATGATCCTTTCTAGTTTAGCTGTAATGAGTGTATACAACGCAAATAACACTTATGCAGGAGTTCAGCCAATAGCTAATTTAGTTTGTAAAACTAATGGAGGCGGCGTACGACCTGATTATTGTTTGTATATTGCTCAATACCTAAGAGAGATAGGAATAGAAATAGAAGTTAGAGTCGAAGAATGGACAGTGTTCGTTGGAACTTTGATGCTAACAAGAGACTTTGACATAGGTGTTGTCGGTTTATCAGGCGGTGGAGCCTCACCAGATATGGTTGACATTTATGGTGAAGACGGTTCATTGAATGTTTTCGGTATGAATACAGAAATGCCATACGGTAATGAAAGCGAAAATATGATGATCGAAGGTGTCACCATAACTGATCTTGAACAAAGACAACAACACTACTACGATTGGCAACAACTAGTTATGGACAAAATCGTTCCTATACTGCCTTTGTTCGCACCAAGATCATATGTAGTTACATGGTCAAACACAAAAGGTTATGATTCTCGTTGGGGAATTGTTGATTCCTTACCATACATCGAATACGATGGTTTACATGAAGGTCAAGAATCGTTAACTGAGTTCAGTATAGCAGACGCTAATTGGAGAGATTTGAATCCACTACAAACAGATGATACATCCAGCTCTTTCATATTTGCCTTAATGGCTGAATCAATTGTTGGTTGGAGTCCTGATTTGGCCCCACTCAAAACTTCTTTAGTTGAAGATTGGGAACAAATTGACGAATACCACTTTAAATTTAATATGAGAGACAATGTCTATTGGAACCCCTCATACAATATAACTGGAAGAGATGTTAGTTCTGACCCACTTGATCCTGCTACCACCCCACTAATGGAAGGCCTAAAAGCCGGAGAAACTAGTGATGGTACAAATCAACAGGTCACAGGCAAAGACGCGGTCTTTACCTATCTTGCATGGGCAAATTCCATAGTCAGTGAGAGTCCAACTTATCATAACTGGATTTCTAATGCATATGTTGACCCAATAGATCCATTATCTTTCCACATTGAAATTGATGGTAACCCTGCTACTCCAGAACTTGAACAATACGTCGACTTTTGGGCAAGACTACCTTGGGAGATTCTACCAGAATTCTTCTTGAATTCCTCCAGCACAGAGGTTACTTACACTTCTGGTGATGCAGAATGTACCGGTATATATGATGGAATTTTAGATACAGCACCATGGGTATATTACTCAACTTCCGCATTTGGTTGTGGAAAATACATGCTAGATTACTATATCAGAAGCTCAGTTACTGTCCTCCAAGCCAGTCCATACTGGATGGGCATAGGTGCCATTGACGGAACCGCACAAGATCTAGACATCGAAACATTCAATGTTCGTGTTATCCCTGATATTTCAGCTGATTTAGCAGAATTCAAAGCAGGCAAATTAGACTGGACAAGTCTAACCGCCTTTTCATCTGAAAGAAAGCAAATGCAAGCAGATCCAAGATTTGATGTGCAAAGCTTTGTTGGTGCCTCAATGACTTTCATGTTCATAAACATGAGAAGACCTTTTATCGGTGGTGTAGACAATTTTGTATATCTTACCGAGATTGGAAAAGAGGAATATACAGTAGGAACAGCAGTTCGTAAAGCCATGTGTTACGCAGTAGACCGTGATGAAATTAACCAGGTTATTCATGATGGTGAGTATTTGCTCTCCCACAGTGTAATTTATCCATACACAGCTTACTACTACTACAACGACATTATCAAGTACAACCGCGACCTTGGTGCAGCTGTAGAATGGTTGGCCGCAGCGGGATACTTCCCAGAGGTTACTGACATTCCATTACCGTTCTTTGGTATTCTAGCTGCTATCGGTGCAGCAGCCTTTGTTGCATTATACCGAAAGAAGAAATAATCTTTTTCTTCTCTTTTTCTTTTTCTATTTATCCTACCCATAATCTACATACTTCGAATATTCCCAAAGACAAGTCTTTTATTCAAGTAGCTATATCAGATATTCAATAATGCAAGAAGATGCAGAAGCGGTTCTGGAGAGGCAAACTGTCATAGGCAAATTTCTAGACAGATTAAACTATCGTACACTTCGCCAGATATATACAATAATGAACAATTTACTTAGTTCTATAGACCGTTTTCTAAGTTCGAATGAAGATAGTTTACACAATATGCGAACAGCTCTTCTATCATCTATGTCACTTCTTGCTAGAACGTTTTATCAAACATCTATTGTTGATTATCTACGGACGGGGGGGAAAATTGAACGAGAGTTCAAAGAGGAAATCGAAAGAGCTTACTTGAAGGGAATGAATGAAAGGGAGCTTATTATTCAGAAGACAATAAATACCATGACCAGAGCAAATGAGTTATTCAGGATAAAAGAAGAAGTCAATAATAGTTGGCAAAATCTCTATTATCGAACCTCACCAGAAATTAAAACAGAGCAAAACATCAGACAAAATCTATCTCTTGTTCTATCCAAACAAGATGAATACAATAAAATATACAAAACCAACCTATCAAAATTAGAAGAATATCAGAATCAGAAAGACCTGATTAGTCAAGCTACTGATCTTTCTTACGAAGCGATAGATCTTGCTGACAAAGCTCAAATGACATTACACGAGCTATTAGACATCTGCATTAATCCTTTAGTCATGATTTTTGAGGATGAAATTAGTAGTGCAGAGAAAATTATTGCACAAATACAAATTGGGGACAATAAATCAAAGGATAAATTAAGCGAAGATGAGATAGGGAAGTTGTGTGATGTGCTGTCTTGGGG
Source organism: Candidatus Heimdallarchaeota archaeon (assembly GCA_030628305.1). The sequence goes on from DAOVRE010000127.1 coordinate 4,490, forward strand.
GTTAGATGATATTAACAACTATGATGAATTGACTATATTAGGAAAAGAATTAAGGAACGAATTTGCCTCTTTGTTATCTGATTTTTTGGTCTATCTTGTTGATATTGATCTCGGCATTCAAGAACTAGAATCATTCCAATTAGAACGTTCAGAATAGAGATTGCTGTTTGAAGGAAGGATTTTTAATTCTAATAAATAATGAAGAATTAATGAGTTACGATTTGTTTCTTAGCCGAGATTACATGATTTTTTCAAGTGCTCACTTTGTAGTAGGAGAGAAGTTTATCGAATCATTGCATGGGCATAATTATAAAATCCTCATAAATATTTATGGAGATCAAGACGAGGAGAATATGATTCTAAATTTCTACGACATAAAGAAAGTACTCAAACCCATAGTTGATAGTTTGGATCATAAGATCTTAATTCCAGAAGGTAGTAATCTACTTGAGATCACGGAATCAGGAGAACAAATAGTCATCAAGATACCTAGTTATAATAAAGAGTATGAGTTTCCCAAATCTGATGTTATGCTACTCCCGATTAAGAATACGACAGTAGAAGAAATAAGCCATTACTTAGCTGAGAAATTAATGTGGAACAATGAGATTAAAAAGGAAAATATTGATCAAGTTACTGTAACTGTTTTCGAGTATGAAGGACAAGGAGTAACATATGAACTGTTTCCTAGGTATTGAAAGCGTTATGAGATTTTTTAGTAATGTTTTTTCTTTTCTTCATGTAACCACAGTTCATTTTGAATCTACTTGATCTTTATAAAAATAGATTTGTTGACCATTATGCATGCACCAATTAACTACCGACTTGGCAATCTCAAATTTTCTAAACTTTCTATCCCTTTGAATTGAATCTAACGGGGAAGGTTTTGAATAAGAGCCTATGGAAGAACTGAGATCAAACCCTAAAAGAAAAATCCTTTTTGCAGACATCATGGTAGCTAAACATACTGCTCGGTCACCATCTGTAAAACCCAAAAAATTGCTTGACCCAGGTAGTGGTTTGATTTGAGTAGTTATTATAAAA
>DAOVRE010000080.1 GCA_030628305.1 Candidatus Heimdallarchaeota archaeon
CGATGCTCAGGGACAAGGTTGAACCCCTTTTTAGATGGTTTGAACCCCCATTTGGGCTTAGTTAAGACCTCCTAAGCCTGAAATCCCCCAGAACCAGACTTCGGTCTGGAATCAGACACTTATTTTGTCTGAAAAAAAAGGACCAGACATCTTCTGTCTGCCAGAAAGGTATGGTCTTGCTTGACCAGATCCTGGAACCCCCCTCAACCAAAACCCCGAAGCATCGAGTTAGAATAGCCTTCCTGTTCAGGCAGAAAACCCTTTAGGGTTTCTTAACCTCTTTTCCTTTTAATTTCTGTTCATTGATTTTTTGTGTTTTTTTTGTGTTTTTAAGCTATATTGCAATAATAATATCATTATGAAAAATTCAGATGCAAATATAGACCTTAGTAAGCTTCTAAATGATTCATACATAAGTGATCAATTCAATAACCTAGCTAAAGAAAAGAAGAAATTTATTGAAGAGTTGACAGATGAGGAAAAGAAGATTTATACTGAAACTATATCTTATATTTTCACAGAAGAAAAATCTGATGCTAAAGTGTCTCGTAGTTTTGCAGAACCCTTTCAGGTGACATGGAGAAAAATACACTGCCAAAAAGATTTCTTGCGCACTGCTATTTTACCCAAAATCACAAAAGATGTTCTTGTTAAGGGTTTTCCTACAAGAATAGGAAGCCACCCTGGGTTTGATGATGTCTTCTTAGGAGTTGATTCCAAAGGAAAATTTGTCTTTGGAGTATTTGAACTGAAAACAAACAAGATTGGAAGTACTTCCCATAGACTCGATAAAGGAACCGAAGCAAGCAAATTGATAGCATTTAATTTGCGAAAAATGAGTACTAAATTTGTTGAAAAACTAGTTCTTGATGGTGTGGATTTGAAAAAGGCTCAACGTATTGGAAACGCTCTATTTAATAGATTCAGAATGTCAGCAACTGCAATCGGTTTTGATTTTCAAAGAAAAGTATCAAGTATGGATATTGTTAAACTATTCCATAATTATTTTGATATACAGCTTATAAATAAAATTCTTGAAGCTGCAATTAAACAAAATCAGCTAATATCTTTAATAAAAACCTGCTATGCTTTCAAGAAGGAAATCAAAAACAAATATGTTACTGTTGTTAAAGATAAAACTACTGATGTCACAAATCTAATCAATCTAAATTACAAATACAAAAAAGGTAAAAAAATTGAAATTCCTATCAGTGGTGATTTCTTTAGGATTGATTATGATTTACATACCAAGGAGTTTAAATTTCCGCAGTTTTCTAGCTCTGCTTTAGGTGTTACTACTTTATCATTTGAGCAGAAAAGAGCTTATTTCAGTTTGAATAAACTAATTAGAAAAGCACTGAAGAAAGTTGAGCTATCAATTGTGGATGAAAGTGGGGAATTATTGCAAACAAATGAAATAATTAAAAGATTAAATTCAATGCAATCATTTGTGTATAAAGCACTGATTAAATCAAGAGTTTTTGATGATTTTCAGGTTTTTCATAAAGGTACAATGTTTTTCTTTCTTGAAACTTTATCAAGTGAGAGTAATGAGAAGAAAATATCTAGATATTTGAAGAATTATTCAAGCTATAAAGGAATAGCTAATTATCATTATCATCAAAAATGGATAGTTCCTTCTATTTTAGACTTAGGTATTTTTGTGGGAAATTTAAAAGAAGAAAATGAAAACTCGCGTAAATTCAGATTATTTCTGTATAAACATCTACTTGATGGAAGTTCTACTGATACAAAAGATATGGATATTGAAGAGATTGAAGAGCTTATAACCTCAAATTCTGAATTAAGAGATTATCTTATTGGAAATTTCAGACGTGATATAAGATTACCTGATGGTTATTTCTGGACTCAAGCAATAAATTCCACACACTTGAAGAAAGCTTTGGTATTTTGTAATGTAAGAGATAGCAAACCCAAAAAGATGTATGGTTGTAATTTATATACAAGCTATGATTTTCAATACCTTCTAAAGGATTTGGAACTCGATTCCATACTCCTTCAAAATCCTATTACATTTGGAATTAATGAAGGTAGGTTAGTAGCAGATTTCAATACAGATAGGAATGTTAAGATTGCAAAAGTATGGATAGAATTTTTATCAGAAACCACAGATATTCCAAAGAATACACTACAAAGACTCAATACTCATCTAGGACCTGGTGGTGGGATAGATCTATTATATCCACAAACTAACTGTGAATTACTCAGAATGTTGGTTGTAATTCTATTAAAATTCCAAGAAAATTGGGACAAATTAACATTATACATTATTCAAGAAATAAAAACAAAACAAGTACAATGGGAAATTGAAACTTTAAAAAAGAACAACCCTGTTATATTTGTTAACAAAAGGAATCAAATAACAATTAATGGTGAAGAAGCAATCATAAGATTAGGAACATTAGATGGAACTAATTGGAGAACAACAAGACCATTATACTGTTTAGCAAACAGCTCTTGTTGGTTTAATAATATCATCTCTATCTTCAAGAGAGCATACCAAGAAATTATTTAACATAATTTGGTTCTTCCCCCTTATCTTCTAGATCTTGTTGTTCAGTTGGATATACTGTCTTTCTTGACGATTTCACTATTTTACTAAAAACTCTATAACTACCAATAGAAACCAAGATAATTGAGAGAATGATGAGAGCTTTCAGCATAATGTCAAGCCAGAGATTTAAGGAGTGTTTCTGAACATCTTCAGGATTTAACACCAACATGAAATTAGAAGGGTAAAACTCATAGAGAGTGCTTAAAACCAACAATAATACTATCCTTAGTGTAAAGAATATTGTTATTATCAAAGCTGTTCTTCCTACAACCCACAATGACGGATACTTTTCTTTGTTTAAAACTCCCCTTATAGAATTGGATTTTCCTCTTATTTTCCTATAATGGTAATAGATTGAACTTGTATATTCTACATTAGGGTTTTTCGATAATTTTCTCTGCACTCCGAAAATAAATTGAATAACATGATAAGAAAACCCAGCAAGAGCTATATAAAAACAACCTATTGAAAAATAGTGGAAAATGTCATAGAGTAAACACCAAGTGTAAGAAATTAACTGTGGAAAATAGAAGTAAGGATTAGTATATAAGAAACTAAACATAAAAACCGAAATGAGAAGAAAAATTATTTTCCTCACAAACATGTTATCGTCATTATAACTGTGAGCTAGTCTGTTTCCTACTCTATTCTCAATTTCTGTTACTTCACGTGACATCTTATTATAACCAATAATATTAAACAGGGCTAAACCTACAAACACACCAATAGTTAATGCCCAATTAATCTCAAATGGATTGGAACGAGTAAAGTCGAAATATTCTGTAAAATTTATTGAAGTAGATTCATCATAGAACAGTAAAAACAACTTATTAGATGAGTTAATGTATTGATTTAGGAGTTTAATCACCAAAAGAGTATCAACTAATACACTAAGACCCCTACGAATTCGACAATTTTCAGTTATCTCAAAATCATTAATCGTCACTTCAAAACCAATGATTTTTGGTAATTTCTTTAGTTCTACGTGAACTTCTTTGTAATCTTCTAGAACTTCTATATTTTCAATAATTATGTCCTCTACAGATCCTTGAGCTGTTTTAGTATTTAGGAATATAATAACGAATAAGAGAGTAATCAACAAGCATCTTTTCATTATATATTTATAGAAAAAAGTGCATATATACACCACAAAAATATCTTACAAAAATATTCGATATGGAGGGAAACTTTAAAGTATTAACTTGAGAATTAGAGGGTTAAGATGATGAAGAATTCTTGTAGACAATCAAGAAATTCTTCATTATACTGAAAATCAACTGGCTGATTACAGATGTAAAACTGTAGGTTTAATCTATCAGTCTTACAATTTAGCGCAGTTCTTGACTGTCAAAGAAAATATAGAGTTTCCAATGTTATTGGCAAAAACACCACTAGAAAAAAGAGAAAAACGTATTGAAGAGCTAACAGAATTTCTAGAAATTAGTAGATACATTGAGCAAAAACCTGAATTCTTGAGTGGAGGGGAACAACAACGAGTTGCGATTGCTATTGCCTTAGCAAATAATCCTCCAATAATATTAGCTGATGAGCCTACAGGTAATATTGATGTAGAAACAGCAGAAACAGTTTACACCAATTTATCTCATATGTGCCAAATCTATAACACAACTCTTGTGATAGCCTCACATGATCCAAAAGCCTCAGAATATACAGAAAGAGAGGTAATTCTAACAGAATTAGAATCCAATAAGATAAGAAGGTGAAAATTAGTAGAAGAAAGAAACTTATCGAATATAGAAAAGCCTGTGATGATTTATGTAAATTTAATGGAGCTAGCTATGTTCCTTTAAATTGAAGGTGAGTTATAATGATATGTAAATACGAATTATTCACTTTTTTGTTTTTGAATTATGGAACTTAAAAATATTTTTCTAGTTTCTTAGTAGAGAGAACCAGTACAATTAAAGAAATTGAAATGGTGCTGTATCTCTTCTGAGATTTAGAATTCAAATCAGAAGTAAAACGAAGACTATATCTGTTCAAATTAAAAAAATCTATTTCTGATATTGGAATACGATAATAGTAAATAGAACTTGGTCCCCAAGTAGCAGAAGTTTTTTTACTCCTATCAAAACTAGACCAAGCAAAATGGAAATAGTTTTCACTTAGATCGCAGTGAGCGTAAAATTCATTGTATTTTGATGTACTTGTTAATTGAACTTCCTCAAAACTCTCTCCATCGTATTTACCCAAGAATATGTCCATTTGATCACTATTGTTTAAGAAAGTTCTTCGTGTATATACAAAACGAAAAGTGCCATCTTCAAGAACGCAAATAGAGTCATCATAAAAAATCATGTTACCATAAAAGCTGACTATTTCTTGAGTAGTAGAATAAGTAGAGTTGAAAACTTTTGTAAGAAAAAGACGACTGATATTAGTTTCATGGCCACTTTCATAATAAAATACATTGAATGTGTTATCAGAAGGAATTATAGCTATAGAATATTGGGGAGGATTACCTATTCCCAATTTATAAAGTTCCCAACCGTTTTCTGGCCAATTAATAGCTAAATAAGGATGCATATTGTTTTCATTTATATAGTTCCCCCATAGCAAAGCTATAGTAGAATTCACAACTTTGAAATCGCCAGGAGCTACTGAAAAATCATCAACGATTTCGGGTAACACCGTATGCATGAATATACCCTTGTTTTCTGTGCCATTGTAGATAACAGGTGTTTGAACACCAACGGTACTTCCATTTATTTGAAAAAGCTGATGCGTGATGAATGCAAACACAGCATCTCCAGAACCAGAAAATAGCCAGTTTAAAACAGGTTTTCTCACACCTACGCTACAATTGTAGGGCACATTTTCTAGAGCTGGATGTTCCTCCCAGGTATTATTGATTACTGTTAAAACCTCCCCTAGATCGTTTTCATATCCAGTTGTTGCATAAATATAAATAAAAGGTCTTTTTTGTGGGTCTAATCCAATTCTTATTTGAAAAAAAGTACCTAAAACCATCGAATTAAATCTTGGAATGAAAGCTATAGTGTCTTCCTTGAGATTTAATCTGGTATAGATCAAGTCTATGTCGTCTCCGAAATCAGGTGTTGTATTAGAGAAACAGAAATGGGTTATGTTATCATTTTCTACAACCATGTCTGATAGAATACTTGCATTCCATAAAGCATTGGGATAAACATATTTATCAGTAATTGGTTTCTTTGGTTGTTCGATAACTAGGTAATATATAGGTAAAGCAATCGCAAGGCTAATACTTATTAAAATCCCTATTGAAATAACAATTCTCAGATACTTTTGCATTAGCTCACCTAATAGTCGTTCAATACATCTTATATAGCTTTTCTCGCATTCTACAGTTTGCCTTATATTAAAATTTCAAGATTATAAGTATTATTTAGAGATTCTCTTTTAATTTGGAAATGTTTCAATACTCAACAAATCACTTTTAAATTTATAATCCTATCAGTATTGTTTGGAGATGATGATTTTACAAGCACAAAAATTGTGCTATATCTTGCTTTTTCTTTTCGAACTAAATTTGAAATAACCAAATACAGCTAGTGGGATTAGTACAACTAAAGAAAGAAACGAGTAGTAAATGTTATTATTTCTATAGATTGGAGGTTCAGAAAGAGGATAAAGGTCTTGTGCATTTGCAAATCCATCTATATAATAGCTTCCCACTACAACAAAATAGTCAGTCCAGTAATTCCCTTCTTCTGATTCTTCATCGTACCAAATATTATTTACACCATCGTCTTTAGCTTGAGCAGTGTTAAAATATTGATTATTTTCTATGAAAGAATTATGATGTATTGAATTATTCCTTGAGTATAAATCCAGAACTACTCCCCATAGAAGGTTTTCACTTAAAAAATTGTAACTAAGTTCATTTTTGGAAGAGCTTTCTAGAACTATACCTGCAAAATTTGAGTTACACGTATTATTGATGATCGCCATTCCTATGGAACCATAAGTATAGATTCCGAGATTCCAATTATCAGAGCAAAAATTGTTTTGAATTGTTCCTTTAATACAATAAAGTAGGGTTATGCCTGTATGAGTAGAGGAAAGGTTTTGGTGCAATATTTGAATATTGGAGCAATCTGCAAGAATTAACTGACCGTAAATAGGTTGGGTAATTTTTAGATCATCTAAACCCACAAAATAACCAAATTCTTTGTCATTAAC
>DAOVRE010000031.1 GCA_030628305.1 Candidatus Heimdallarchaeota archaeon
ATTGTTCTTGAAGCACATCGTCAAGGAAAAAATCTACAAGTATTCTGTACTGAAACCCGTCCTCGTTATCAAGGACGAATAACTGCAAAGGAATTTGTTGATGCTGGTATAACTACAACTCAAGTTGTAGACAGTGCAATGAGATGGGTAATTAATAGATATAATGTAGATATCGTCATTACTGGGGCTGATGCTATCACAAGCCAAGGAACTGTGATAAATAAAATTGGGACTAGGTTGCTAGCCTTAGCCGCACGAGAAATGGACGTTCCTTTCTATACTGCAATCAATCTTCTCAAATATGATCCAGAAACAAGCATAGGTAAACTTTCAGAGATTGAAATGCGTTCAGCTTCTGAAATATGGGAGGATCCTCCAAAGGGATTAAACTTCCTAAATCCAGCATTTGAAACTGTGTCTCACGATTTAATTGATGGAATTATATCTGAAGCAGGTGTATTTTCACCTGCTGTTGTATATCTGATAGTTAAAGAGAAGTATCCATTTATGATGATAAATGAAGAATGAAAAAAATTATGATTAAATTATAAGGTAATTATTATGAAAAACGAATACAAAGAATTACTTGTTGGTCGATATTATGTCGAACACGTAGATAGTGTTGCGAAAGCAGCAGAAGAAATTTGTGACGAAGAATCAGTTGGAACATGGACTGATTTACGTACTACTGAAGGAAAGCCTCATGTTGCTAGACTTCGAGCCGAAGTATTGGACACCAAAGTCTTCAAAGATCATGAAGGCTACCAAAGCGGTGAAGTTACCATAGGCTTTCAAACCGAAACTTTTGATATGGAAGCAGGAATCACAAGCATCCTTTCCATGCTTGCTGGAAACCTTTTTGGTCTAGGAGCATTAAGAAATATCCGATGGTTAGATGTTGATTTTCCAAGATCAATAGCTGAATACTTCCCCGGTCCTAAATTTGGTGTTGAAGGAGTCAGAAAAATAATTGGTACAGACAAGGGAGAGTTTCCAAACCGCCCTCACATCGGTACTATTGTTAAACCAAAGATGGGATTAACTGCACAAGAATGGGCTGATGTAGCCTATGATGCAGCTGTAGGTGGAGTTGATTTCATTAAGGATGATGAAAATTTAAGTTCTCAACCATTCTGTCCTATTGGTGATCGTACAATAAAGGTTTTAGAAAGGCTAGATCAGGTTAAAGAAGAAACGGGAAGAACTGTAATTCACGCAGTGAATGTAACAGCTAAACACAATGTGATGTGGGAAAGGATAGAAGAAGCATTGGACAATGGAGCTAAATGCTTGATGATTGATGTTATCCTTACTGGATTCCAAGAACTTGCTGATATGGCAAGAGACCCAGGAATCAAAGTTCCAATTCATGTTCATCGAACAATGCATGCAGCTTTTACTCGAAACCCCCTACATGGGATTTCTATGTTACCAATTGCGAAAATAGTTCGTATGGCTGGTGGAGACCAACTTCATATTGGTTCGTATGGGCAAGGTAAAATGAACATCGATCTTGAACTTGAACTTAAACTAAAAGATTCGCTCCTTAACCCAATGTATGAATTCAAACAAGTTTTCCCAACTGCATCTGGAGGATTATATCCTGCTAAAATCCCTAATTTAGTGAAGCATGGCGGAAACAATGTCATTATACAAGCTGGTGGAGGCATTCATGGCCATCCTGATGGAACTCTAAAGGGAGCTATGGCAATGCGTCAGGCTCTTGATGCAACATTAAAAGGAATATCTTTAGAAGAATATGCTAAAGATCATGTTGAATTAGCTAAATCTCTTGAAAAATGGGGTAAATAACCCCCTCTTTTTGATTTGATAAAATGTTTATTTTCAAGCATCTTGAATAACAATTGATTTAGTTCTATAACATTAGATTCATAAAATTAACCAGACTATTCCCATTGGGTATTGAACAGAAAAATTAAAAATAGGAAGGAAATCATTGAGTGTAGTTAGGTATGCGCTAATAGTCTAATGGCCATGACTTCGGCCTTCCAAGTCGACGATCCGGGTTCGATTCCCGGTTGGCGCACCAACAATTAAATATAAAAACAGTATGTATAAAATAGTTTAATCTGCACGTGTAGTCTAGTTGGTAGGACTCAGCCCTGCCACGGCTGGAACCCGGGTTCGAATCCCGGCGCGTGCACCAACTTTTGTTTTTAAATTACTTATATATTGCAAAAAATGTAATACCGACGAGTCTTCTCGGTCATATTTGTTTTGTTATTTCTTCGTTCAAAAGCTTTAATGAGAACATATGAGTGAACACTTTATATTTAATTTTCCTGAGGAAGAGGAAGAGGAAGAGGAAGAGGAAAAGGAGGAGCAATCACCATTTGATACTGATTCATATGAAAGTGATGCTACAGATAAAGAATTAGAGGAATTATTACAAAAACAAGAAGAACCTCAAGATCGCTTCTCGAGTAATTCCGTTGATTCATATATCCAAAAAGTTCTACGCAATAATAGAATCCTTGGTATAGGTGTCGGTGGTGCCGGATCCAATGCAATAAATAATATTATGACACGCGAAGGTATAGTTGGGGCTACAACAGTTGCAGTCAATACTGATGCGCGCCATCTCTTAAGTACAAAAGCAGAACGAAAACTGCTTATTGGTCGAGAACTTACTAATGGAACTGGGGCCGGTAATGATCCAAATATTGGAAGAGCTGCTGCTGAAGAGAATGAAGAAGATATTCGAGAACTTGTAAGAGGTAACGATTTAGTGTTCGTTGCATGCGGTTTGGGCAAAGGAACAGGCACAGGGGCAGCGCCATTTATTGCAAAAATTGCTCAAGATGAAGGGTGTCTAGTAGTAAGTGTGTGCACATTACCCTTTGCATCTGAAGGGCAATTAAAAATGGATTCTGCTTTAGAAGGGTTAAATGCACTAGATGCACATTCAAATACAATAATTATTGTTCCAAATGAAAAGCTGCTTATGTATGCACCAGATTTTACGCTTTGGGATGCTTTCAAGCTAGCTGACGATGTTTTAATCAATGCAATTGTGGAATTGACAGAGCTCATAGTTCTTCCAGCAAGAGTAAATGTTGACTTCGCAGACACAAAAAAGATTCTTAGAAGAAGTGGTCCAGCAGTTATTGGTGTGGGTAGAGGAAAAGGAGAAAATAGAGCAATTCAAGCTATTACTAATGCACTATCAAACCCTCTACTGGATATTGATATATCATCCTCCACAGGAGCACTTGTGAATATCAAAGCAAATAGAAATATTTCAATGACTGAGGTTGATACAATCACAACAATGATTACTGATCAAATTCATCAAAAGGCAGAATTTGTATGGGGATGTAATATTGATGAAACCATGCCAGATGACGAGATAGGTGTAACTGTAGTTATTGCTGAAGTTAAAACTTCACACTTAAATCAACCAGAAGATATCACAATAGAAGCTCTTTGGAGAGAATAATTCTCCACTTCTCAATTTATTTTTAGGTTTTTATGCTTTCATTACTGTTTATTATTAGTGAATATGTCAAAGTTTCAAGTTTACAGTACAGAAGATTTAATCATTCTGGAATCCAAGAAGCAAACTATCGCCGCAATTGGGTTTTCTTTGTCAAAACAAGAAAATAAACCCTTTGCCAATTTATCAGATAGGATTGTAAATTACTTGAATTCATTTGGTTATTCATACGTTATTAGAATCACAAAATCCTATACAAGATTCTTTCTTTTAATTGCAGCTAAAAATCTAGGTGATGTGATTAACAAAGTATCAAAAATATTAACTAAGATGGAAAGATTAAAACCATCCACACAAAAATTAGTAATTTCTCCACTAAATCATAGCGTCATCATGGAAAATTCACACCTTAATATTCAATCCTCAATTAAAAAAACAAAAAACCCAAGGATTCTCTGTATTGATGACAAATATTGGCTGATTTACTCTTTAGTCATTGGTCAACAAGAGAGAAATTATTTTACCAAATTCCTGAAAAGCCTTCTAAGTCTGAAGACAACTACACTTAATCTTTGTGTAAAAAATACGAGTGGGAAACGGGAAGAAAACCTGAAAAAAACGAATAGCATCTTGATTACACATTACTTTAATTCAATGGAGGAATGTGAAAATTTTCTTGGTAGAATGAAGCAGGTTTCTACACAATATCATGAAAGATTCTCTTGTACGTTACGTTTCCATACTGCACATGAAGTGAAACAAAATGTTTTTTCATACATTTTAGGTCTTTCACCTGTTAACCAACCGGTTCACCATTGGCAAGATGTACTAAAATTAGATCGTTTTGTACCTGTTTTAACAAATTATAATAGAGAATTAGTAGATATTACTGAAAAAGAGATTCACCAAAAACTAATCAAAATTGAGACGGGGTCAAATAAAACAAGCTCAGAAGAAAGTTTTATTGAAACTGAGAAGAGTTATAAGATTCCTAAAGAATTAGATATGAAAAAGCGAGATTCACTTATTCCGTATGGTAAAAGAGTTTCAGAAGAAGAAATAGAAGAGCTTGTAGAAAACATACCAGCTCCTCCTTCATGATATAACTTAATCTATTACTTGATTAAGCTTGATTTCTTAAGATAAAGAAACGTTGATAAGCACAATATTTTCATCCTAGATAAGGAAGAAATACATGCAATACTCAAAAAGGAAGAATTCTTCGCGGATAAAGAAGAGATCTAGAAAGGGAAAATCGTTAGCCCTCTCCCCCGAAGATGTCGAAAGCAAAGTAATCTGGCTATTAGAGGAAGCCAATCGACTTATTCAGGAAGATTATGAATTAGCTCAACAATATGCGAGCCGTGCCCGAAGAATTCAAATGAGAACCAGAATTAAGTTTCCGTCTATTTGGAAGAAACGATTCTGCAAGCATTGCAAAATTTTTCTTTATCCGGGTGTAAATTGTCAAGTAAGACTTTCTTCCACAAATAAGGTCATTGCAATAAAATGCTCTGAGTGTAAAGGATACACACGAACACCATACTACCACAGAATGGAGGAATAAAATGAAGGATTCAATCGATAAAATACGCCACGAACCCCCAAAAATCAGAATTGGTAAAAATGGTATAACAGAGGGGATTGTACAAGAAGTTAATATGCTTCTTAGACGAGATCAAATAGTGAAGATTAAATGTCTCAAAGCAGTTCCAAACAGCGCCACAAAGGCTATTGCAGAGAATATTGCCAAATTAACTAAAAGCACGATTGTTGATGTAAGAGGGAAAACATTTATTCTAACACGATAAAATGTTCATCATAATTAATAATTTGGAGAAAGAACATTGATCTATATTTTTCTATGCGTAGATTTTGATAGAGATGCCGCGTTTCCAACTCTTGGACATAAACATGCGGTCAGTAAACCAAAGCAAACCGAAACACAAGACATTCTTACAGACCCTGAAAAATCTGCAGAGATTCAAGGTTCAATAGAAGGATTTGATAAAATACTATCATTTCTTATACAAAAGAAACTTCCCACAGTTTTCTATTTTGAAGCAAGAACAATAGATCTTACATCTAAAAAATATCCAGAGTTTCTCAAAAGATTAAATCAGCCTTATTTCGAAATGGGCGTTCATGGTTATGACCATGAAGATTTGGTTGGTAAAGAAACAGGAATGCCTCTGGAAAGCCAGGAAGAATTCAATCTTATCAAAAAAGCAAAAGATAAGATCGAGGAATTGTTTTCAACAGAAATTATTGGGTTTAGAGCCCCATATATGCGAGTATCTGAGAACACACAAAAAATCTTGATGGATTTGGGTTTTGTGTATGATAGTTCCATCTATCAAGAATCAGACAAATCAATTGTTCCTTATTCGGATGAATGTGGGTTGATAGAATTTCCAGTAATTAAGACTCCAAAAGAGAGTTTAATGAAAGGCATGTATACATACCTTTGGCCCCTTTTTGAAGGAAAACGGGGAATTAAAGAAATTGTGAGCAATTATATTCAGCTGATTTACAACTCTACTGAAAACAATTCATATATCTCCATCAATCTTCATTCATGGCATTTTGCATACAATGTTGAACAAAACTGTTACCTTTCCCAAAAGGAAATTCGCAAGAATGCGGAATTTCTAATTAAACTTATAGTAAAACTGGATGAGATAGAAGGAGTTCACTTCTCTACTCCAAAACTTTGGTTAGAAGAAAACGAGTTACTTTGAAACAAATGAAATATACTTTTTTACCTCTTTTACATAAGAATTCGCAAGAATCTTCTGTTTGCTTCTAACTACTGTTGGTTCTACTGTAATATCATACCATTCATCTTTATTTTTATTATTAATAACAGATATTTGTCCATCATTAAAGATAGCAAAAAGCTGATCTTTCAAATCAGAAGAGAGGTTTTTTTGAAAATATTGTTCATAAATTAGAAGATTGAGTGTGTCGTAAATATCCTCTGCAAGTTTCTTTTCACCAGATATATTTGCAGCGTTTTTGCTTGATACAATATCTACAAGTGATTTTGTTAGTACTTGAAAAGGCAATGGTTTATCAGTTTTCATCAAGGGAATGTGCGCAATTTGATTTGTTCTAAAATCATACAGGTTGTATACTTTTTTGTTCATTATTTTAGTATAGTATTGTATTAATTCAAAATTTAAAACTCCTAAAAGGTAAAGCCAATCGAATTTTTTCAAATATTCATCTTTTATTACCAATGTTATTACATCTGTTTCATAAATAGTAGAAGGTGTTTTTTCGGTTATCATAGCAAATCTGTTCTTTTCAGCTTGATATGGGCATATAATACTGGGTCTGTTCCCAATCAATGAGAGGGAGCGATAAGCTACATAATCATAATAGTTTGGTAACCCATACTTCTTCTGCTTTTCTTCTAATAAGTGTTTGAATGAGCTCAAATAGGATCGTAAATTTGGATATTGACTTATGTCCTGATCTTTTAAGTAAATCCAAAACTGTTCTCGTTGTTTCAAGTTAAAACGTTCAATATCACTGCTTTTAACTAACATTCGGAGGCAATTTTTCTCTTCCTGGTTAAGTTTGATTGTTCTGTTATTAGCTCCTTTGAATGTTGAATCATTGATTTTTGTTAAACGAAAAATCTTGTTGTTTCCCGTTGAACAACCCTTACCTATAAAGCATATCCCCCTAAAATTCTGATTTTTTTTATCATCCCCTAATCTAAACTTGATATTCTCTTCCATATCGAAAATTATAGGGGATTTTTCAAATATCCATTTATCACTTGCAAGATTGGAATGTGCAAACTTGATATTTTGAAAATTCTTTTTGTTTATAGTGGTAATTAGATTAGTATGGTTTAAAATGAAAACTTGAACAGTTTCTTTTGCAACAGGTTTTTTTCCTATAGTAATAATAGCCGTATCTACTCCCAATTTGATCTCAGTTTGATTAAATATAGTCCGATTACTACGAAAATCAATAACTTCTAGTATGGTCGCTTTGTCTACAAGAAACTCTCGTAATCCCGAGCTTCCACTCCCTTCTATCCAGTATCTAGGGCTAATAAAAGAAACTATTCCCCCATCTTTACAAAGGTTGACACTTCTTTCCCAGAAAGTGTTTGAAATATCTCCATTTGAATTGTAGCTAGCATATAATTTTGAATATATTTTCCTCTCTGTGTATTCAATGCGTTTCACATTAATATATGGGGGATTACCTATAATGACATCAAATCCCCAAATCTGAGGCACATTTGGGAAGGCAATTGACCAGTGGATCTTTTTTGTATATTCCTTTATCCAACGTTGTATTGTATTTTTCTCGTTATCTTTGAACTTTGATACTACTAAACGATTAAAATTCAAGCTTATTTGCTCTTTAGTATCTTCATTAAGTGCTATAAATTCAAATCCAAGCAAGGAATTTCCCAGTATCAAATTAGGAGAAGGTAAAAGCGCTCTTTCTTTCTGTAAATAGTGGAAAGCTTTCTCAATCAATTTTAAACCTGCTAGTTCCACAGACTCTATGGAAAGATCTGCACCGAATATATTGTTCCGAATAATGGAAGTGACTATGAAAGATACTTGCTCATGTCCCTTTAAACGCGGATCAACCTGAGAACTATGACGGCCAGAATCAATTATCTCGAAGCAGCGTTGATATAAACCAAATAAAATATCAAATGTTTTTAGCAAAAAAACACCCCAACCCATGGATAAATCACAGACAGAAAAGTCAGGCAATAGCTCTTCTAATAGGAAAATTGCTTTATTGACATCATTTTCAGCTACAAATTCACGAATGGAAAATGAGGGAGAAGATGAATTGAAACGTTTGTTTAGAAGATAATTAATCCTAGTAAAGAGCGCATTCTTTACCATGTAATCTGCTATAAAATCAGGAGTGTAAAAGCAACCATGATCCCTTTTAACCGTTCCTTCAAGAGATATCTGTAAATTTTGTTCCATTCTTATGATGGATTCTTTTATATGAGTAAACTCATAAGATTTTATTGGGGTTTCCACAGACATCATAGATGTTAACTATAACGCCTTTTTCTCTCTTTCGCATAAGAACTTAATTTTGACATTAGATTATCCTTTGTTTGTCAGAGAGGAAATATAAAGAATTAAGGTAACAGATATGAAGCGAAGTAAAACCTATAGAAGCGTTATGAATTAATGGTTTGAGAGTATTCTAGCAATTTTTTCTGTTGCTCGTTTCATATCCAAAAAGAGCAGCCCAAGTTTTGTATCAATTGTTGCACTAACTGTTAGAACAGCATCTTCACCTGCTTGCATTGTGACAATTACGCCATAGTCACCTTCGATGAAGATTTTCTTAAGCAAGCCCTTATTGAGTTCTGTTGCGACTCTTTCTCCTAGAGAAACCATTGCTGCAGTCATTGCAGAGAACCTAGTTTCTTCAACATTTTCCATAACCAAAGAAACTATTGGAAGACCTTCCAACGATACAATAGCTACATCAACAATTCCAGCTGATCTGAATCTTAATTCATTGATACACTCCATTAATTCTTTACTAACAGAATCGAGTCCATATTGTGCACTATATATTGACAACTTATTTCACCTATTACTTATTCTATGGTACAGAATAATAAAAACTCAACAATAATATAAAGACAATATATGTGTATTATAAGTGTATTATTGAAATTTGTCTTTGACTTGATTTACTAGTTTTGAAACGGTTTCCTTTCGCTCTTTGGTATCGAGAGGCAAATAGAGAGATTCCTTAGGTGAAGCTATGTTTAATATCTCATTTGTTGTTGAAGGTTTGTTTCTATTGATTGATCTGTAATTATCAATAGCACGGAAGTAATCATCTGGATCATAGATGAAAATTGACCCAGGTCCTAAAAGTAAAACTAGATTAGATTCTCTTACGCACCATGCAGGATGAGCTGAATTATTAAAACCTTCAATTACAATAAGATCCGAAATAGTTTTTAGATACTCAAAAGAGGTTTGAATAGAATCAGCATAGTATTTACTGTTCAAGATATAATACTCTTGTTCATTTTTGAAAGGCTTTGTTTCATTTGCTTTTTTCAATATTTGTTCTGTTAGTTTCTCAGCATTCCAGAACTTTTTGTTTTTATAAATGGGTTCGTTTACAATATAAGTAGACTTCTGATTGCCCTCTGAATCACAAAATGAAAATCTTTGTAAAAGAGTTTCACTGTCTTGATACTTATTATAGAAGGTGCTAATTGATCCTTCTTCATAAAAGCGCGTAGCAATTGCTTGGGTGTTTACCCTATGTACGGGGTTTGCTAGAGTTACTTTAATATCATTTGACGTTTCATTTAACAATTCAATAACATCTTGAGAAACAAAATCCTCATGTTTAGTTGTATTTTCAAGTATTTTTTCAAAGTTATAAAATAGGTTGTTACCACTCAGAGGTTTAAAGGGAGAGACCTTCATAGAAGAATCATTCTCAAAGAATCTTATCATGTCCTTTGCTATAGTAGTTTTTCCTGAATTGTATTCAAGCAATCCACCTATAAAAACAATAAATGTCATCTGAATAACCAATTGAATTAGTTCTTTATCTGTTGATATATCTTTCGAAAAAGGATTGGAAGAATAGCAAATTTTGGGTGGATACAAGCTTTTAATAGCTCTAAAATGAAACAATAACACAGTTTTATACTGATTTTTATAGAATGTTGTTAAAAAGAGGATGTAATATGAACACTGAACAAACAAAAGAAACCATCACTCTTGGTGGTGGATGTTTCTGGTGTATAGAAGCTATCTATCAAGAATTGAATGGTGTGATAGAGGCTGTATCAGGATATTCAGGGGGGAAAATAAAAAATCCCAATTATGAACAAGTGTGTTCTGGGACAACTGGACACGCAGAAGTGATACAAGTAATCTTTAATCCAGAAATAATCACTTTCAAAAAAATTTTGGAGGTTTTCTTTTCTATCCATGACCCAACAACTTTGAATAGACAAGGCAATGATGTTGGAACGCAATATAGATCCGTTATATTTTATCATACGCAAAAACAAAGACAAACAACTCTAGAGGTAATAAAAGAATTAAATGATGCTGGAA